>NZ_JBHLZP010000041.1:0-29020 GCF_042429965.1 Actinoallomurus acaciae | reverse complement strand
GTCGCGGTTCGCGCCCCCGGCCGCGCCGCGGCCGTGGCAGGGCGTCCGCGACGCGACCCGGATCGGTCCCGCGGCGCCCCAGCCGCCGTCGCGGCTCGAACACGTCATCGGGCCGATCCGCCTGCCGCAGTCCGAGGACTGCCTGTCGGTCAACGTGTGGACCCCGGACGTATCCGGCCGCCGGCCCGTGCTGGTGTTCGTCCACGGCGGCGGCTTCACCGCCGGCTCCGGAGGGCAGGACGGCTACCACGGTCACCGGCTGGCCGAGGCCGGTGACCTGGTCGTCGTGACGCTCAACTACCGGCTCGGGGCGCTGGGCTTTCTCTCTCTGGCCGAGTTCGGCGAGGACCTCGGCCGGGGGAATTTCGGCCTGCTGGACACCCTCGCCGCGCTGCGCTGGGTCCGCGAGCACATCGCCGCATTCGGCGGCGACCCGGACGCCGTCACGCTGGCCGGCCAGTCGGCCGGCGCGATGATGACGCTCGCGCTCATGTCCGCGCCGCCGGCCGAAGGCCTGTTTCGGCGGGTCATCCTGCAGAGCACACCGACCGCCGTCGCGCCCGCGTCCCCCGGGGACGCCGCGGCCATGGCCGAACGCTATCTGCACACTCTCGGGCTCCGGCCGGACGAGGCGCACCAGCTGCGCACCGAGCCCGTCGAGCGGCTGCTCGCGGCGCAGAACGACCTGGCACGCCGGACCGCCCGGCCGCTGGCCCTGGCTCCGCCGCTCCACCTCGTGGCCGAGCCCGGCCTGGTCGCCGCCGACCTGATCACGGCCGTACGAGACGACGCCGAGATCGGCCGCCTGGTCGGTTACACCCGGGACGAGGCGCTGGCCTGGTCTGTTCCGTCCGAGCTCGATGACGCCGCCGCCACCGAGCTCGCCGCGGGCTTCGGCGGTGAGCAGGTGTACGCGGAGGCCAGGCGGGCGATGTCCGACGCCGCCCCGGCACGCGCGCTGGCCGCCGCCGTGACCGAGCGGTACTTCGCCCGCGACATCTCACGCCTGGGGCACGGCGGGTACGTGTACCGGTTCGACTGGCACCCGCCGGGCAGCCCGCTCGGCGCCTGCCACTGCATCGAGCTGCCGTTCGTCTTCGGGACGCCGCCGGCCTGGCGCGAGGCCCCCATGATCGCCGGCGCCGCGCCGGCGGACCTCGTCCACACCACCCAGGCCGCCTGGAGCTCGTTCGCGCGTCACGGCGATCCGGGCTCCTCGTGGCCGGTCCACCGCGAGCCCGGCGACGTACTGAGACTCGATCACCCGATGCACTAGCCGTACTGCCCAGGCAGGTTGGCCGGTTGCGGTGTGGGGTCGGTGGAGACATCATCGGCGACCACGCGGGGTGGGATGAGCTTCTTCCCGACGGGACCGTGGTTCACCGCAACGCCCGCTTCGACCACCCGTACTGACTAGTCGCGCCGCAGCACCCGGGTGGCGCCGGCCGCGACGGTCAGGCCGAGGAGGAAGCCGGCCGCGACAAGCGCGTCGGATATCCACAGGTAGACGCCGTGCGGCGCGAACTCGCCCTCCTGGCCGAGCGAGCCGACCGGCAGGAGCAGGTCGAGCGTGTACAGGAACGGGTTGAACTCGGTGTTGTGCCCCGGCTCGGTGATCTTCGGATGATGCTGGAAGATCACCGTGCCGAACGCCAGGAGTGCCATGAGCCAGGCGCCCGCCAGGAACGGCCGGTAGCCGTAGCCGACCGTCCAGTCCTGGACGTACCCCCACACCCGCACCGGCACGGTCTGGGTGGCGCGGCGGCGGCGCTGCTTGGCGAGCAGCACCAGCCGGCGCTCTCCGTCGTGGCCGAGCGTGCGGTACGTCTCGGCGAGCCGCTCGTACGGCTGGGGCACGTATCCGTCGCCGTCGCGCTCCAGCCACTTCAGCCGTTCGCCCGCGGTCAGCGGCGGGTCGATCGTGTCGTAGGTGAGGCCGTCGAGGGTGTAGCGCGGCGCCCAGGAGAGCGGGTCGTCGCGGAGCAGCTTGATGCGGGCGTACCGCATGTCGACCGTGCCGGCGATGGGCTCGGCCGGGCGCAGCAGCACCTCCTCCGCCTGGAGCCGCTGGAGGCTGAGCGCGACGCCGGCGGGGTTCTTCATCCGGCCGCCGCGCAGGCTGAGCAGCCCGCCGACCCGCGCGCCGGACAGGCTGACCGCGCCGTCGGCGCGGAAGCCGTCCGAGCAGTAGATGTCGGTCTCGATGCTCAGATCGTCGCAGTTCAGCGCCGTACGGCCCGGGTGGGTGATGGACGCGCCGACGAGGGAGAGGTAGCCGCCGATGCGCGCGCCGCGCAGGCGGATCTCGCCGTCGGCGGAGAACCCTCCGTCGCAGAAGACGTTCGCCGCGACCGAGAGCCGGCTCGCGTACAGCGCCTGGCCCTTGGGGTTGCGCAGCCGCGCGCCGCGGAGGATCAGCTGGCCGCCGACCTGCGCGCCCGGCAGGCGTACCTCGCCCTCGACGGTGAAGCCCTGGTCGCAGTAGACGTTGTTGTCCACGATCAGCCGGTCGGCGAGCAGCGGCGCGTCGCCGGTCGGGTGGGACAGGTGCGCGGCCGTGAGGTTGAGGATGCCGGTGATGCGGCAGCTGTCCAGCCACACGCCGCCGTAGATGTGGCTGCCCTCCAGCCACAGGTGACCGTCGATGCGGGCTCCGGAGGCGACCAGGCCCGGCAGCCGGCAGCGCATGAGGTGAACGCTGCGCAGCTGCGCCCAGTACAGGTGCGGCGCGTCCGTGAGCTGGCAGGCGGTCAGCGCGAGCGGGACGGTCACGTGGGCGTGGCCGAGGTTGAGCGTGCCGGTGATGCGCGCCCCGGTCAGGCGTACCGCCGCGACGTGCCCGGGCTCGTTGTCCTGGGCGCCCAGGAGCAGGGCGGAGATCACCTCGGCGCGGACGGAGCGCTCGGGCCCCCAGGCGTTCGTGCTGTCGAAGTCGTGGTCGCCACCGGACAGGTCGACCGGCTCTCCGCGCGGGAACGCCTCCCAGAGGAGGCGTTCCGGTTCGGTCAGCTCATCGATCTGCATCGGCCGTGGCTCCGGGGGCGGGGGAGATTGCGGTGAACGATCCATGTATAGCGCCTCGCACCGACGTGACGAGGCCCGGGCACCGTGCCGTACGCTTCGGTGCCGTACGAAATCCGCAGATCAGGGAGGGGCAGTCGTGGCACGCTTCGTCGTCGAGGTGATGCTCAAGCCGGAAATTCTCGATTCCCAGGGTCAGGCCGTGGCGCGTGCGCTGCCCCGGCTGGGATTCGAAGGCGTGACCGGCGTACGCCAGGGCAAGCGGTTCGAGATCGAGTTGGAGGGGCCGGCGGACGAGGCGGCCACCGAACGCGTTCGCAAGATGGCGGAGACTCTTCTCGCCAACCCCGTCATCGAAACGTTCGAACTCCGCGCGGAATAGTGGCCCAAAGATAGCCGGGGACGCGATTACGGCAGTTTCACCTGGGGAAGCCTTACCAACGTTCGAAGATTTTCGACGGAGACGGGGCGAGTCCCATGTCACGGGGTAAGGACAGCGACACGAGGTGGCCGGTAGACATGAAGTTCTCACTCGACCTTCCGCGTGAGACCCTCAGCGTGCCGGTCATCAGGCGGATCCTGGGTGACACGCTGCGCGGACTCGGTGTGTCGGAGGCGTGCGTCGCCGACATCCTCGTCGCCATCTCGGAGGCGTGCACCAATGTGGTTCAGCACGCGGACTCGACGTCTCGCTATGAAGTGATCGCCGGCATCGACGGAGGCGAGTGCGTACTCAAGATCGTCGACCGCGGGCAGGGTTTCACGGGCGAGACCGGGAAAAGCGTCCCCCCGGACTCCGAGTCCGGACGCGGAATAACGATCATGAAGGCTCTCGTCGACGACGTCAGCTTCGACAGCCGCCCCGACATCGGCACGGTCGTCTACCTTCAGAAGCGTCTCAGTTGGCAGGACGAGTCCTCCACCCGGCACCTCCACCCCGAACTGCTGAAAACCGCAGGCTAGAGGCCGGATAAACTAACGGGCGTCCCCGTATCACCTTGATCGGAGTGTGCCCATGACAGCCCGCGTGGGCGTCATCACCTTCCCTGGATCACTCGATGACCGTGACGCGGCGCGAGCGGTGCGCCTGGCCGGTGCCGAGCCCGTGCCCCTGTGGCATGCGGCGACGGAGCTGCGCGAGGTCGACGCCGTCATCCTGCCGGGCGGCTTCTCCTATGGCGATTACCTCCGTGCCGGCGCGATCGCCCGGTTCGCGCCGCTGATGGAGCGCCTGGCCGACGCCGCCCGCGGCGGCATGCCCGTGCTCGGCATCTGCAACGGCTTCCAGGTCCTGTGCGAATCACACCTGCTGCCCGGCGCGCTGACCCGCAACGCGAGCCTGCACTTCGTCTGCCGTGCCCAGCGGCTGCGGGTCGAGAACGCCAAGACGGACTGGACCCGTTCGTACGAGGAAGGCCAGGAGATCGTCATCCCGATCAAGAACATCGACGGCTGCTTCATCGCCGACCCGGAGACGCTGGAGGAGCTGGAGTCGTCCGGGCGCGTCGTGGCGCGCTACGTCGACGTGAACCCCAACGGCTCCCTGGCCGACATCGCCGGCATCTGCAACGAGGCGGGCAACGTCGTGGGCCTGATGCCCCACCCCGAGCACGCCGTGGAGGCCCTGACCGGCCCCTCCAGCGAGGGCCTCGGCTTCTTCACCTCCGTGGTCCAGCGGATGGTCTCGGCATGACGACCTACGGAACCGAGCCGGTGCGGCCCGCGGTCGACACCGTCGCGCGCGCCGCCGAGACTCCCGACGCCGCGCTGCCCTACGCCGAGCTCGGCATGAACGACGAGGAGTACGCCCGCGTCCAGCGGATTCTCGGCCGCCGGCCGACCTCCGCCGAGCTGGCGATCTACTCGGTGATGTGGAGCGAGCACTGCTCGTACAAGAGCTCGCGGGTGCACCTGCGCAAGTTCGGTGAGAAGGCCCCGCACAGCGACGCCCTGCTCGTCGGCATGGGCGAGAACGCCGGCGTCGTCGACGTCGGCAACGGCTGGGCCGTCACCTTCAAGATCGAGTCGCACAACCACCCGTCCTACGTCGAGCCGTACCAGGGCGCGGCCACGGGCGTCGGCGGCATCGTCCGCGACATCCTGTCGATGGGCGCCCGGCCGGTCGCGGTCATGGACTCCCTGCGGTTCGGGGCGCCGGACGCGCCCGACACCCGCCGGGTGCTCGACGGCGTCGTGCGCGGCGTCGGCGGCTACGGCAACTGCCTCGGCCTGCCCAACATCGGCGGTGAGATCGTCTTCGACGCCTGTTACGGCGCGAACCCGCTGGTGAACGCCCTGTGCGTCGGTGTGCTCAAGCCGGAGGGCATCAAGCGGGCGACCGCCCCCGGCCCGGGCAACCAGGTCATCCTGTTCGGCGCGGGCACCGGGCCGGACGGCATCGGCGGCGCGTCCGTGCTGGCGAGCGCCACCTTCGACGAGGCCTCCCACCAGAAGCGCCCGTCGGTGCAGGTCGGCGACCCGTTCATGGAGAAGCTCCTCACCGAGTGCTGCATGGAGATCTTCGCCGAGGACCTCGTCGTCGGCATCCAGGACCTCGGCGCGGCCGGTGTCTCGTGCGCCACCACCGAGCTGGCCGCGGCCGGCACGGGTGGCATGGACGTGAACCTCGACCTCGTCCCGCTGCGCGACCCGACGCTGCGGCCCGAAGAGATCCTGATGAGCGAGTCGCAGGAGCGCATGATGGCCGTGGTCGAGCCGGCCAAGGTCGCGCGCTTCCTCGAACTCTGCAAGCGCTGGGACGTGCCCGCGACGGTGATCGGCGCGGTGACCGACACCGGGCGACTGCGCATGACCTGGCGCGGCGAGACGATCGTCGACATCCCGCCGGGCACCGCCGCCGACGAGGGCCCGGTGTACGAGCGCCCGTACGAGCGACCGGCCGACCTCGACCAGCTCCAGGCCGACGGCCCGGACAGGCTGCCCCGGCCCTCGACGCCGGAACAGCTGCGCGACACGGTCATGTGGCTCGCCGGCGCGCCCAACCTCGCCGACAAGTCGTTCGTGACCTCCCAGTACGACAAGTACGTCCAGGGCAACACCGTGCTGGCGATGCCCGACGACGCCGGGGTGGTCCGCATCGGCGACGGCCCGCAGGGCATCGCGATCGCCACGGACGGCAACGGCCGCTACGCCCGCCTCGACCCGTACGCCGGGGCCCAGCTCGCGCTGTCGGAGGCGTACCGCAACGTCGCGGCCACCGGCGCCCGCCCGCTCGCGGTCACCAACTGCCTCAACTTCGGTTCGCCGGAGGACCCGGGCGTGATGTGGCAGTTCGCGCAGGCCGTCGAGGGTCTCGCGGACGCCTGTCAGACGCTCGGCGTGCCGGTGACCGGCGGCAACGTCAGCTTCTACAACCAGACCGGCACCACGCCGATCAATCCGACGCCGGTGATCGGCGTGCTCGGCGTCCACGACGACGTGACCCGCCGGATCCAGATCTCGTTCAACGTCGAGGGCATGTCGCTGCTGCTGCTCGGCGAGACCCGGCCGGAGTTCGGCGGCTCGGAGTGGGCGAACGTCGTGTTCCGTCACCTCGGCGGCCTGCCGCCGCGCCCGGACCTGGCGGCCGAGGCCGCGCTGGCGTCGGTGCTGGTGAACGCCGCCCGCGAGAGCCTGCTGGACGCCGCGCACGACCTGTCCGACGGCGGGCTGTCCCAGGCGCTGCTGGAGTCCTGCCTGCGCGGCGGCCTCGGCTGCACGGTGACCCTGCCGGGCGACCCGTTCGTGGAGCTGTTCAGCGAGTCGGTGGCCCGCGCGGTGGTGGCGGTGCACCCGGAGCGCGAGGCCCGGGTGGCGCAGCTGTGCGAGGCCGCCCGCGTGCCGCTGCGGCGCCTGGGCGTGGTCGGCGGCGACTCCCTCACCGTCGAGGGCCAGTTCTCCATCCCGCTGACCGAACTCCGCGAGGTCTACCAGGGCGCCCTGCCCGCGCTGTTCGGCTGAGTTCTCCGCGGACCGCCCCCGGCCGGGGGCGGTCCGCCGTTCTGCCGATCTTCGTAGTGAGCTCGCGGCCGGTAACGGGCCGACTACCGCATCTCCAGGCGCGGGTATTGTGCCTTACCAGGGCTTTTGTATGTTGTTGGCTCTCTGGGGGATGTATGAAGCACATCCGCGCCAACCCGGTCGTGGTCCTACGCGGTGTGCCGGTGTTGATGATTCTGGGCGGTGCGGCGGCCGATCTGTTCGGCCCGGAACCCTACCTCGGCCTGCCCTTCCTGGCCTCCGCGCCGCTCGTGGCCAGCGTCCTGTTCCACTGGCGGACGAGCGTCGTCACCGCCGCGGTGGTCGGTGTCGTCGTCGTTGGAGTCGATCTCCAGCTGCGCCGCCCCGCGCCGCCGCTGCTGGTCGATCTGGCGATCGTGGTGCTGGTCGGCGTCATCGGGCTGTGGACCAAGTGGCTGATGGACCGGCAGAGCCGGCACCTGGCGGTCACCCAGGACATCGCGGAGGCGGCTCAACGCGCCGTGCTGCCGGATCCGCCGACGCGGCTGGGTTCGCTGCAGATCGCCGCCCGCTACGAGGCGGCCCAGGCGGAGGCCCAGGTCGGCGGCGACCTGTACGCGGTGCGGGCCACGCCGTTCGGAGTCCGCGCGATCATCGGCGACGTCCGCGGTAAGGGACTGCCGGCGGTGTCCACCGTCTGCCAGGTCATCGCCGCCTTCCGGTACGAGGCCGGGAGGGCGGAGACGCTCTCGGAGCTGGCGGATCGGCTGCACGACGCCCTCACCCTGGAGACGGATCCCAGCAGGGTCGATCATTTCGAGAACTTCGTCACCGCCCTGCTCGTCGAGATCGCGCCGGACGCGGCCAAGGCGTCGCTTCTCAGCCGAGGACACACGGCTCCGTACCTCCTGAAGACCGGCGAGGTGGCCATGCTGGAGCCGAGCGACCCCGGCCTTCCCCTCGGTATGGACCTGCCGTCGTCGGACGGCGCGGCCCGGCCGGACATCGTCGACTGGCCTCCGGACGCCACGCTCCTGCTGGTGACCGACGGGATCACCGAGGCCCGTGACCGGGCCGGGACCTTCTACGACCCCGCCGTCGGGCTCGCCCACATCCGGACCTCCACCCCGCGCGAGCTGGTGGACTCCCTGGCCCGCAGCGTCACCCACTGGACCGGAGGACAGCGTCAGGACGACATGGCGGTTCTCGCCCTCAAACTCGCCCCTTGAGGTCTAGAACGGGACATGTTCGAGATCGCCGAGGTCGTCCACTGCCACCCGATCCGCGCGAGCGAGGATCGTGATCATCTGTTCGGCCTCGTCGAGGGTGACGTGGCGGCCGCGCGAGCGGCGGTGCTCCGGCTCGGGCGTCTCCAGCCAGAGCCGCGGCTCGGGTGACCCGGCTTCGCACCGCCACATCATCTGGACGACGCCGCCGGACCTGCCGGCGAAGACCAGGAAGTTGCCGTCGGTGGGGGCCAGTGCCCGCAGCCAGGCGAGGCACTCCTCCAGAGAGGCCGGCTTGTCCTCGCTGTCGTACCGGCGACGATTCGCGTCGTTCACCCGGATCTCCAGCATGTCCTCGGGCGGTGCCGACGAGGCCGCCGCCAGCGCGTCCGCGTCGAGGTCGGCGCCGCCGAACAGCGGGCCGAAGACGGCCGAGGCCGAGAGCCGAGGGATGTCCACGTCGACGACCTCGGAGCCGCCCGGGATCTGGAGTGTGCCGCGCAGCCGGTCCCATTCGCGATGCAGCCGCAGATCGTGGCCGCGCACGTCCATCGCGGACAGCCGGACGCCGTTCAGCAGACCGGGGAGGTCGTGATTCAGGACCATCTCCGCCTTCACCATTCCGGGGTTCGGGCTCCTGCGGCTGCCCCGGCGCCGATACAGCCCGCCCTCGCCGTCGTCCAGGCGCCGCACGTCGGCGCGCGGCGACGGCTCGCGGGTCCAGTCATGGTGCCGGATGGCCAGGTTCTTTCCGATGACGCCCGGCCAGAAGGTCGCGGACTCCTCACCGTCGACGACCTCGGAACGGTGGACCGGAATGACCTGCATCCCGCGGTCCGCCAGCGCCGTGTTCTTGAAGAAGTCGGTATGCCCGGGCCCGAGCAGGGCGGCCCGGTCCAGCGCGAACCCCGGCACCTCGATCGGGCGCAGCCGCACGATCGAGCCGAGGTCGTCGGCGTCGGCGAGGTCGTCCACGGCGTCCAGCAGCGCGGCGACGATCTCCTCCCGATAGCCCCGGTTGCCGCGTACCGTGAGCACGCGCCCGCCCCGGATCTGGTACACGCTCGTCCCTATCGGGTCGGCCTCGACCAGGACGTCGTGACGGCCGATCCGCGCCGGCACGGCGGGCTCGGCACGGCCCTCCCGGATCAAATCCTCAAGCGGTGCGTCCTCCGTCATCCCGGCAATCTAGTGCAGGGCACCGTGGACGAGGGCACCGCGCGCGATCACCGCCTCGGTGTGCAGGTCGGCGGAGAGAACGGCGAGGTCGGCGTCCTTGCCGGGCTGGATGCTGCCGGTGCGATCGGCGATGCCGAGCAGGGCCGCGGGCGTGGTCGACGCCGCGGCCGCGGCGTCGACGATGGGGACGCCCACGTGGCGTACCGCGTGCCGAACGGCGGCGTCCATCGTCAAGGTGCTGCCGGCGATGGTGCCGTCGGTCAGGGTGACCTTCCCCTCGCGTGCGAACACCGGCACCGGGCCGAGGTGGAAGTCGCCGTTCGTCATCCCGGCCGCGGGGGTGGCGTCGGTGACCAGGGCGATCCGGTCCGGGCCCGCCGCGGCCAGCGCGATACGGACCGCGTCCTCGTGCACGTGGAACCCATCGTTGATCAGCTCGCAGGTGACCGCGTCGTTCGCCAGCGCGGCGCCGGCCGGGCCGGGGTCGCGGTGGTGGAAGTGCCGCATCGCGTTGAACAGATGAGTGGCCAGCGTCGCCCCGCCGGCGAAGGCGTCACGTGCCTGGTCGAAGGTCGCCTCGGTGTGCCCGACGGCGGCGATCACGCCGTGGGAGACGGTCTCGCGGAGCAGGTCCATCCCCCCGGGGAGCTCCGGCGCCAGCGTCACCACCCGTACCGTGCCCTGACCGGCGGTGAGCAGGTGCCGCAACGCGGTCACGTCCGGTGCCAGCAGGTACTCGCCGTGATGTGAGCCGCGCTTGGCGGGATTGAGGAACGGCCCCTCCAGGTGGACGCCGACGATCGATTCGCCGGCGGCGCCGTCCTGGATGAGGCCGGCGATGGTGCGCACCGAGGCGGCCATCCGATCGAGCTGGTCGGTGACCAGGCTGGCCAGCGTCCGGGTGGTTCCGTGGCGGCGATGGAACGCGACGGCCCGCAGGATCTCGTCGGGGTCGTCCGTCGTGATCTGCGCGCCACCGCCGCCGTGCATGTGCACGTCGACGAAGCCGGGCAGCACGTAACGGCCGTCCAGGTCGTGCACCTCGTCCCCGCCGGCCGGCGGGTCACCGACGCCCACGCCGACGATCCGCCCCTCCGCGATGCTCAGCCAGCCGGGCTCCAGCACCCGTCGCCGCGTGACCACCCGGCCGTTCGCCAGAACGATCACCGCCCACCTCCCCCTAAGGCCCTGCCTCATTCTCGCGCACGGATGATCCCTAATTGTGATCTATGGCACCCGTGTAAACGCCTGATGATCGTGGGAATCTTTCGGCAACGCCGGTATTAGTGCAAATGCCTGCCTGGGAGGCTGCGGCATGAAGATCACGCGGGTGGCGGCCCTGATCGCGGCGACCGGTCTCGCGGCGACCGGATGCTCCGGTGGTGCGAGCGGTGGCGGCGGCACCACGATCCGGATCAGCGCCAACTCCGTCAGGGGCGGAAAGAACTCCAACGGTGCCGAGTGGATCACCGACTACGTGATCCCCAAGTTCACCGCGATGGAGAAGGCCAAGGGCAAGAAGGTCACGGTGCGCTTCGAGGGCACCGGTGTGGACGACGCCCCGTACAAGCAGAAGACCGCGCTCGACCTGAAGACCGGCGGCGGCGCCGACCTGATCTCCATCGACGGCATCTGGGTCGGGGAGTTCGCCCAGGCCGGGTACATCAAACCGCTCGACCAGGTGGTAGGTCCCCAGGTCGACAGCTGGGACGGCCTCCAACAGATCCCCGGCCCCGTACAGAACATCATGGCCTTCAACGGCAAGAAGTACGGCCTGCCGATCGGCACCGACGGCCGGGTCATCTTCTACAACAAGCAGCTGTTCGCCAAGGCGGGCCTGCCGGCCGACTGGCAGCCGAAGAGCTGGGACGACATCCTCGCCGCCGGCCGCAAGCTCAAGTCGCTGAGCGGTGTCACCCCGATCCAGCTCAACGCCGGCACCGCGATGACCGAGGCGACGACGATGCAGGGCTTCCTCCCCCTGCTCGCAGGCACCGGCCACGAGATCTACGAGAACGGCCGGTGGCTCGGCGACACCGCGCCGATCAGGAGCGTGCTCGACCTCTACCGGCAGGTGTACACGAGCGGGCTCGGCGACCCGCGGCTCCAGCAGAACCCGCAGGGCCGCGACGAGTCGTTCCAGCGGTTCTCCAAGAACAAGGTCGGCATCCTGCTGGAGAGCGACTACTTCTGGCGTTCGGTGGTCAATCCCAAGGACGGCATCGACCCCATGCCCGACCGCGACAAGGACGTCGGCTACGCGCTGATCCCCGCGCAGTCCCCCGGGAAGGGCGTCCGCGCCCAGAGCACGGTCAGCATGTCCGGCGGCTCCGGCTGGGTGATCAACCCGCACACCAAGAACGCCTCACTCGTCTGGGACCTGCTGAGCTTCATCGGCTCCCACGACGCGGTCAAGGACGAGGTCCAGCGCTCCGCGGTCGGCATCAGTCCCCGCCAGGACGTCAACGCCGAACTGCTCGGCAGCGACCCCGTGCTGAACTTCATCGCCACGAAGGTGCTGCCGATCACCGACGTACGGCCCGGCCTCGCCGCCTACCCGCAGGTGTCGACCGCGCTGCAGAAGGCGACCGGTGACGTCGTCGCGGGCGACAGCGTGGACAAGGCGATCAAGACCTACCAGCAGAACCTGACACAGGCCGTCGGTGGCGCCGGGAACGTGGCCACCGGCTGATGGCCCAGCGGACGGAACTGCCGCCGGCCCGGGGCTCGCTCGACGGCGAGGTGCCGGGCGGCGGAGACCGGCGGCAGGGGCTGGCCTTCGTGGTGCCCGCGCTGCTGCTCATCACGGTCTTCCTGATCCTGCCGGCGCTGTGGACGCTGTACCTCGGGCTGACCGACTACCGGCTCACCGGCGTCCAGGCCGCGCACCCGAAGGTCGTCGGCACCGCGAACTACACGCACGCGCTCGGGGACAAGGACTTCCGCGACGCCCTCGGCCGTACGCTGCTGTTCGTCCTCGGCTCGGCGGTCATCGGGCAGAACGTCCTCGGCTTCGTCCTCGCCTGGGCGCTGCGTTCGGCGCGGCGCTGGGCCCGCGCGCTCGTCGAGACGCTCGTGCTGCTCGCCTGGATCCTGCCCGGCGTCGTCGTGGCCTGGCTGTGGATCGCGTTCCTGAAGGACCAGGGCGGCACGCTGGATGCGATCCTGCACACGCCCGGCCGCGACTGGTGGTTCGACCACCCGATGGGCTCGCTGATCGTCTTCAACGTCTGGCGGGGCACGGCGTTCTCGATGATGCTGTTCACGGCGGCGCTGTCGAGCGTGCCACCGAGCCAGCTGGAGTCCGCGCGGCTGGCCGGCGCGAGCGGGTGGCAGCAGTTGCGCGACGTCGTCCTGCCCGGCATCCGCGGGCACATCCTGACCAACACGCTGCTGATCAGCCTGTGGACGTTCAACGACTTCACGCCGTACCTGATCACCAAGGGTGAGCCGCACGGCGCCTCGGCGGTGCTGCCCGTCTACATCTACCTGACCGCCCTGCCGGGCGAACGCCTGGGCTTCGCCAGCGCGATCTCCCTGATCATGCTGGTGATCAACCTGCTGCTGGCGCTCGCCTACATCCGGATCCTGCGGAGGCGCGCGTGAGTCCCGTCCAGGTGGTGCGGCGCATCGGCTTCTACGTCTTCGTCGCGCTCGTCACGGCGTTCTTCGCGCTGCCGATGCTGTGGCTGGTGACCGCGCCGTTCACGCGGAACCCGACTTTGTCCGTTTCGTGGCCGGACTTCACGCTCGGCAACTTCAAGCACCTCACCGACGATCCGAACGCGCTGCCGTCGCTGTACAACTCGGCCGTGCTGTCGCTGTGGACGATGCTGATCACGGTCGCGGCCGCGGCGCTCGCGGCGTACGCGCTGAGCCGGGTGCGCATCCCGGGCCGCGACGGCATCCTCTACCTGCTCCTGCTGCTGTCCTCGGTGATCACGGGGACCTCCGCGATGGTGCCGATCTTCCAGCTGATGTTCAAGCTGCACCTGCTGGACAAGGACATCGGCGTCATCCTCGTCATGTCCGGCGGCCTGCTGCCCGCGGCGATCTTCATCCTCAAGGACTTCATGGACACGATGCCCAAGTCGTACGAGGAGTCGGCACGGGTGTTCGGGGCCAACTCGTTCCAGGTGCTGGGCCACGTGGTGCTGCCGAACGTCCGGCCGGGCCTCGCGACGATCGCCGTGTGGGCGGTCGTCAACGTGTGGGGCAACTTCCTCATGCCGTTCCTGCTGTACCGGACGCCGGAGAAGCAGCCTGCGGCGGTCACACTCAACAACTTCTACACCGAGGGAGGTCAGCCGAACCTCGCGCTGATCTCGACGTTCTCGCTTCTCTACTCGATCCCGGTGGTCATCATGTTCCTGTTCGTCAGCCGCCGGTACGGCTTCCGCTTCCACGGAGGGATCAAGGCGTGAAGGTCTCACTGGAGGAGGTGACCAAGGTCTTCGACGGCGGCGTGACGGCACTCGACGCCCTGTCACTGGAGATCCAGGACGGGGAGTTCTTCGCCCTGCTCGGGCCGTCCGGGTGCGGGAAGACGACGCTGCTGCGCACGATCGCCGGCCTGGAGACGGCGTCGTCCGGCACGCTGCGCATCGGTGACCGCGACGTCACCGGCGTACCGCCGGGCGCGCGGGACGTGGCGATGGTGTTCCAGGACTACGCGCTGTTCCCGCACATGACGGTGGCCGACAACATCGCCTACCCGCTGCGGATCAAGAAGGTGGGCCGGGCGGAGCGCCGGGCCAAGGCGGCCTCCACGGGTGAGGGACTCTCGCTCGGCGGCCTGATGGAGCGGCGGCCGGCGCAGCTGTCCGGCGGTCAGCAGCAGCGCGTCGCGCTCGCCCGCGCCATGGCGGCGCAGCCGACGGTCTTCCTGCTGGACGAGCCGCTGTCGAACCTCGACGCGCGGCTGCGGCTGGAGGCCCGTACGTTCCTCAAGAAGCTCCAGCACGACCTGGACGTGACCACGGTCTTCGTGACGCACGACCAGGCGGAGGCCCTGGCCCTGGCCGACCGGATCGCGGTCATGGAGTCGGGCCGCATCCGGCAGCTCGGCACGCCGCGCGAGGTGTTCCAGCGACCGGCGAACGTCTTCGTCGCGGGCTTCATCGGCTCGACGCCGATGAACCTCCTCGACGGCGAGTGCGTGCCCGGCGACGGCGAGACCGCGACGTCGTGGGGCCACCGGATCGACGTCGCGGGCGTACGGCTGCCGGTGCCGGAGGAGATCGTCACCGAGCTGGCCCCCGGCGACAAGGTGATCGTCGGCATCCGGCCGGAGTACCTGACCGAGTCCGACGAGGGCATCAAGGGCACGGTCGAGATCGTGGAGAACCTGGGCACGACGTCGCTGGTGACCCTGGCGACCACGGGCCCGAACGTCCAGCTGACCGTCCCCGAAGGCCGGGAGCCGAAGCCGGGCGCCACACTGCACGTGACTCCCCGGCCGGGCCGGATGCTCGTCTACCGCGCCGACGACGGCGAGCTCATCGCCGCCCCCTGAACGTCGTTGGCCTGGATGCCACCGCCGAGGTCAAAGGCTCCCGGACGCACGAATGGTCAGACCGGCGGCTGGTTGCGGTCGTCGTTGATGACCTCGGCACCGCGTCTCGGGTTGCGGCTGCGGCTCATCATGATGATCTGCAGCAGGAACGATGCGGCGCCGACGACCATCAGGATCACACCGAGAGCGGGCAGATCGATGCCGCTGAGGTGCGCCTTGATGGCCCACTTGAAGATGGCCCCAAGTGTGATCAGGAAGATGCTGACGCCAAAGCCCACCATGCCTCCGACCTCCGGAGCCCCGACCGGGCCCGGAATTCACTTCGAGTAAACACCCGACTGCTGCGGCACACCACCCTATCGACACCGATGATGACGTATGCCCCGCCGCCTGAACCAGGGGCGGCGGGACATACGAAATGGTTCCGTCGGCGGCGTATCAGGCCATCGCCTCAGAAAGCCTCTTCGGGGAGTTCCATCAGATCGGTGGTGGCCGCCTCCGCGATGGCGCGCTCGGCGGCGACCGTGGGCAGCCGGGTGCCGCAGAAGAACTGCGCGGCGGCCACCTTTCCGCGGTAGAACGCCTGGTCGGCGGGGGACAGTTCCTCGCCGAGCCGGTTCAGCGCGACCTCGGCCTGCCGGCAGAGCAGCCAGGCGATGACCACGTCGCCGAGCACCATGAGCAGGCGGGTGGTGTTGAGGCCGACCTTGTAGATCTCCTCCGGCTTCTCCATGGAGCCGATCGCCCAGCCGACCATCGAGGTCACGATGCCCTGCGCGTCGTCCACGGCCTTGGCGAGCAGGGCGCGCTCCTGCTTGAGGCGACCGTTGCCCGCGTCGCTCTCGGCGAACTCCTTGATCTGCGCGGCGAGGTGCTGAAGCGCCTCACCGTTGTTGCGCAGGATCTTGCGGAAGAAGAAGTCCATGCCCTGGATCGCCGTCGTGCCCTCGTACAGGGAGTCGATCTTGGCGTCCCGGATGTACTGCTCGATCGGGTAGTCCTGGAGGAAGCCCGAGCCGCCCAGCGTCTGGAGCGACTGCGTCAGCATCTCGTACGCCCGCTCGGAGCCGACGCCCTTGACGATCGGCAGCAGCAGGTCGTTGACCTTCTCCGCCAGTTCGTCGCGCCTTCCCTCGGCGCGGGCGATCTGGAGCTTGTCCTGGTACGTCGCGGTGTACAGGACGAGCGCCCGCATGCCCTCCGCGTAGGCCTTCTGCAGCATGAGCAGGCGGCGTACGTCGGGGTGGTGGGTGATGGTGACGCGCGGCGCGGCCTTGTCGGCCATCTTGGTCAGGTCGGAGCCCTGCACGCGCTCCTTGGCGTACTCCAGTGCGTTGAGGTAGCCGGTGGACAGCGTGGAGATCGCCTTGGTGCCGACCATCATGCGGGCCTGTTCGATGATCATGAACATCTGCTTGATGCCCTCGTGCACGCCGCCCACGAGGTAGCCGACCGCCGGGTGCTTCTCGCCGAACGTGAGCTCGCAGGTCGTGGAGGCCTTCAGGCCCATCTTCTTCTCGACGTTGGTGACGTACGCGCCGTTGCGCTCGCCGAGCTCACCGGTCTCGGCGTCGACGAGGTACTTCGGCACGATGAACATCGACAGGCCCTTGGTGCCCGGCCCGGCGCCCTCGGGGCGGGCCAGCACGTAGTGCAGGATGTTGTCGGCCATGTCGTGCTCGGCGCTGGTGATGAAGCGCTTGACGCCCTCGATGTGCCAGGTGCCGTCGGGCTGCTCGATCGCCTTCGTACGGCCGGCGCCGACGTCGGAGCCCGCGTCCGGCTCGGTGAGCACCATGGTCGAACCCCAGTGGCTCTCGATGGCGAGCTCGGCGAGCCTCTTCTGCTCGGGCGTGCCGATCTCCCACAGGAGCTGGGCGAAGCTGGGGCCGCTGGAGTACATCCAGATGGCCGGGTTGGCGCCGAGGATGAGCTCGGCGACGGACCAGTGCAGGCTGCGGGGCGCGTGCATGCCGCCGAGCTCGGTGGGCAGTTCGAGCCGCCACCATTCGGCGTCGTTGAAGTAGGCCTTGAAGGCCTTCTTGAACGCGTCCGGCATGGTGACCGTGTTGGTGGCCGGGTCGAAGACCGGGGGGTGCCGGTCCGCGTCCTCATAGGATTCGGCGAGCACGTCGGTCGCGAGGCGGTTCACCTCTTCCAGAGCACTGCGTGCCGTCGCCTCGTCGACCTCGCCGAAGGGTCCGGTGCCCAGGATGTCCTGACGACCGAGCACCTCGAAGAGGTTGAACTCGATGTCACGCAGGTTGCTCTTGTAATGGCCCATGAAGCACCCCGTAGCTCTCGGGCGGGCGGTCCTGCCCTTGCGTACCGGCTAGTAACACGCATGATGCTACCCGTCGGTAACCGGACATACAAACATCAGAGGTGAATTTTCCGTTGCCTTGGGCAACCAGGCTCGCCGATGGGGGTAGAGGGCACACATGTGCCGATGGCTCGCCTACACCGGCTCTCCGATCCCTCTCGACGAACTCCTCTACGAACCGGAGCACTCGCTGATCGAGCAGAGCCGCTTCGCCCGGTTGGGAGCGGAGACCACCAACGGCGACGGATACGGTCTGGGCCTGTACGAGGGCGACGGTGGCGTCCCGCCCACGGTGGTCCGGAGCACGATACCGGCATGGAGCGACCTGAACCTGCGCGAGCTCGCCGGCCATTTCCGATCGCGGCTGTTCTTCGCGCACATCCGCGCCTCCACCGGATCCGCGGTGCAGCAGACCAACTGCCACCCGTTCCGGTACGGCCGGTGGCTGTGGATGCACAACGGGGCGATCAGCGAGTTCGGCCGCCTCAAACGCGACCTCGTGTTCGCCGTCGATCCGGACCTCTACCCCTCGATCGAGGGGTCGACGGACTCGGAGGTGATGTTCTTCCTCGCGCTCACCTTCGGGCTGCGCCAGGACCCGCCCGCGGCGGTCGAGCGGATGGTGGGTTTCGTCGAGTGGACCGGGCGGCTGCACGGCGTCGAGCAAGCGGTCCAGATGACCGTCGCGACATCCGACGGTGAGCGGGTGTGGTCCTTCCGGTACTCCAGCCAGAGCCGGTCGCGCTCCCTGTTCTACAGCACCGAGGTGCGCAGCCTCCGGCAACTGCACCCGGAGGTCTTCGCCCTGGAGCGGCTGTCCGACGACGCGCGGATCGTCGTCTCCGAGCCGCTGCGGGACCTTCCCGGCGCGTGGAACGAGGTACCCGAGTCGACGTACATCGTGACCGAGCACGGGATGCACGAGGTACACCCGTTCCGCCCCATTTCGCCCCCATGAGGCCCATCATGCGCCGGAACCTCTACGATGACGGTCTGTGGCCGATGCTTGGGATTCCGTCGTCGCCTGGCTCAAGCGCGACCGGCCCGACCTGACCCCGGTCGAACGACGGCTCTGGGACGCCTACCCCACCGGCACACCCATCGACCTCGGAGACGACCGGCCCGACGGCACGGATGATCCGGGGCGGACCGTACGGGCCGAGGTGATCGCGGCCCTTATGCTCGGCGCGCATGACGACGCGCCCGGCCGGGTGCCGGCCGTACGCCTCAGCGGGGCCCGGATCACCGGGGAGCTCAACGTCTCCGGCGGCGAGGTCGGGTGCGAGCTCCGCCTGCGGCGCTGCGTCCTGGACCAGACGCCCGACTTCTCCAACGCCCGTGCCCGGCAGATGCGGTTCGGCGACTGCGCGATGCCCGGCTTCGACGGCGGCGGGCTGCGCGTCGACGGGTTCTTCAGCCTGTCCGGATCGGAGATCGACGGCGAGATCCGGCTGACCCGCGGGTACATCTCCGGCGGCTTCCGGCTCAACGGCGCGAAGGTCCGCAACCCGGGCGGGTACGCGCTGTTCGCGGGCGGGCTGACGGTCGATGTCGGCGCGTTCGTGCGCGAGTCCGACATCACCGGTGGCGTACGGCTGACCGGCGCCCGCATGACCGGTGGGCTCTTCCTCGAGGGCACGACCCTGCGCGACGCCGACGGCTACGCCCTGGACGGGGAGAATCTCGTCGTCGAGGACCGGATGGAGTGCAGCCGTGGCTTCACGGCCCTCGGTCCCGTACGGCTGCGCGGCACGCGCGTCACCGGCACGCTCTCCTTCGACGACGGCGCGGTGAGCGCACCGGGCCGCCGCGCGCTGCACCTTTCGCACGCCCAGGTCGAAGAGCTGATCCTCACGCCACGGGAGCCGATCCGGGGAGAGGTGACGCTGGGGTACTCCACGATCGACGTCATCCTCGACCGAGCGGACGTCTGGCCGGAGACGCTTCGCCTGAACGGGCTCGTCTACCAGACGCTGCGCGGCGAGCCGGAGGCCAAGCGGCTGGACTGGGTGGGCCGCGACCCGCAGGGCTTCCGCCCGCAGCCGTACGAGCAGCTGGCCACGTGGCTGCGCCAGATCGGCCGGGAGGACCTCGCGCGCCGGTGCCAGCTCGTCAAGCAGCGGGCGCGCCGGCGGCACCTGAACCCGGTCAGCCGTACGTGGGGCGTGCTGCTCGACTGGACGGTCGGGTACGGCTACCGGCCGTGGATCTCCGGGCTGTGGCTCGTGCTGCTCGTGGCCGTGGGCACGGTCGTCTTCAGCGTCTACCACCCGCACACGATCCGGCAGCCGGGCGAACGCCCGCACTTCCACGCGTTCGTCTACACGCTCGACCTGATGCTGCCGCTGGAGACGTTCGGGCAGCGCAGCGCCTGGGACCCGGCCGGCTGGACGGACTGGCTGGCATGGGGCCTGACCGGCGCGGGCTGGATCCTGGCGACCGCACTCATCGCCGGTGTCGCCCGCGTCCTGCGGCGTGCGTAAGGATGGTGACGTGGGCACCTACCTGATCACCGGGGCCACCGGCGCCATCGGCGCGGCCGTGGCCGAGATTCTGCACGAGGCCGGACATCACGTCATCCTCACCGGGCGCTCGGCCGAACGCCTCGACGCCACCGCCCGCCGGATCGCCGGCGACACGGGCGGCGAACGGGTGCGCACCCTCGTCCTGGACCTGACCGACCCCCGGCGCATCGAACCGGCGCTCGGCGAGGCGGAACTCCCGCCGTTGGACGGGCTCATCCACAGCGCCGGCGACATCCGGCTCGGCACGGTCGAGGAGCTGCGGCCCGGCGACTGGCTCGACCAGCTCCTGGTGAACACCGCCGCACCCGCCGAGCTGACCCGGCTGCTGCTGCCGTCGCTGCGCGCGGCGCGCGGGCACGTGGTGTTCGTCAACTCCGGCTCGGGGCTGCGCTCCAAGCCGGGCTGGAGCGCGTACGCGGCGAGCAAGCACGCGCTGCGCGCGCTGGCCGACTCGCTGCGCGCGGAGGAGCCGGAGCTGCGGGTCACGTCGGTGTTCCCGGGCCGTACGGCGAGCGAGATGCAGCGTCAGGTGCGCGCCATCGAGGGCGAGGAGTACGACCCGGACGAGTTCATGTCCCCGCACACCGTCGCCACGGTGATCGTGAACGCCCTGCAGACGCCACGCGACGCGACCGTCACCGACGTCAGCGTACGAGCGTAGAGCCGCGCTGCCGCGTCATCCAGGCGGCGATGACGCCGCCGATCAGGCCGAACATGTGCGCCTGCCACGAGATCCCGGGCTGCCCCGGCAGCGCACCGAAGATCATCGTGCCGTAGAACACGGCGATGACGACGGCGACCACGATGTCGAAGGCCCGGTGTTCGACGAAGCCGCGGGCGAGCAGGTAGCCGAAGTACCCGAAGATCACACCGCTGGCCCCCACGGTCACGCTGCCGGGCGCGGAGAGGAAGAAGACGCCCAGGCCGCTCACCACGATGATGATCAGGCTGACCGAGACGAACCGCGACACCCCGCGCAGCGCGGCCAGGAAACCGAAGATCGCCAACGGGACGGAGTTGGCCATGATGTGGTCGAGGTTGGCGTGGAGGAAGGGCGCGGTGAAGATGTGCCAGATCTGGCCCGTGTCGCGCGGCTGGATGCCGTAACGGCCGCTGAGCGCGCCGTCGTCGGCGTAGTTGACCACTTCCACCGCCCAGCAGGTGCCGAGCAGCAGGAACGTCATGAAGAGAGCACCGACCACACGCGAGGCATGCCCGGTGATCCCGTCACTCGGCGAGCGCGTGGGGAGGGAGGCGTCGGTCATGCAGCAACGGTACGTCCCCCGCTGTGTCCTCGAAATAAGGGCACCGACGCGAATCCGCGAAAGTTCGGACAGAGGGCGGCCGCCGTCGATGGGCGGTCAGTACCAGGCGGGGGCGGCGGGCAGGGGCTTGAGGCGCAGGTAGCGGCGTTCCTCCGGAGTGGTGCCGCCCCAGATGCCGGCGGGCTCGCCGGCGCGGAGGGCCCACTTCAGGCAGTCCGTGGTGACCGGGCAGCCCGCGCACACGCGCTTGGCCTCTTCCACCTGCATCAAGGCCGGGCCGGTGGCGCTGACCGGGTAGAAGAGTTCGGGGTCCTCGCCGCGACAGGCCGCGAGGTCCGTCCAGTGCTCGATGTTCACACCCACTCCAGGTCGAACAGGGCGGCCACGGCCTCGGGAGAGGCGCTGACGCGTCCCCGGGCCGGCAGCAGCCGGTTGATGATCTGTTGCAGCGACGCCTGGACGAGACCGAGGTGGTCGTCGGCCAGTGCGGGCGCCCGGCGCGCCAGCCGGGCCAGTTCCGCGGAGACGAGTTCCTCTAGACGGTGGTCCAGCAGGCGGGTCGGAGACACCAGCACGGGCGGTGCGGTCACTGCCGCCTCCATCGACGTATTGACACATTGTAGTACTACCAACTGTAGTACTACGCGAGGTCGTGTCAATCCTCACTAGGGTGTTTCACGTGCCAACCGATGTGATCTTCCGCTCGGCCACCGAGAAGGACGTGCCCGCCATCGTCGCCCTGCTGGCGGACGACGTGATCGGCGCCGGCCGCGAGGGCGAGTCCGACCGTTACCTGGCCGCGTTCCGCGACATCGACGCGGACCCGCGCAACCACCTGGTGGTCGCCGACCTCGCCGGCGAGGTCGCCGGCACGCTACAGCTCACCTACATCCCCGGGCTCAGCCGCATGGGCGCCGAGCGCGCCCAGATCGAGGCGGTGCGCGTCGCCTCCGCCCACCGGAGCCGCGGCCTGGGCCGCGAGATGATCACCTGGGCGGTCGACCAGGCGAAACAGCGCGGATGCGGTCTGGTCCAGCTCACCTCCGACAAACGCCGCTCCGACGCGATCCGCTTCTATGAGTCCCTCGGCTTCGAGCTCACTCACGAGGGGCTGAAGCTCCAGCTCTAGTCAAGGGCGTTCCCGGTTTCCGTTGTCGCGGCCACGGTCCGGCGGTGACCGCTGGATCATCTGGCTCATCATCGGCGAGGTAATCGGAGAAGCCCCATGGCCGAAAAGGAGCTGTTCGGCGGGATCGAGCCCACGTGGCGCATCGCGGTCGCGGCCGAGTTCTGCCGGATCGAGGAGATCTGCGCGCGGGCCGCGCAGGCACAGTGGGAGACCGTCCGGATCTGGCGGTTCATCAACCTCGGGCTCGGCGCGTCCGCCGTCGTGTCGGCCGGGGTGGCCGGCAGCATCGCGCTCGCCGGGGACCGGTTCCCGGTGATCGCCGGCGCGCTCGCCCTGTCGGCGGCGATGCTGACCACCGTGATCAGCATGGTCGGCCCGGCACGCAAGGAGAGCCAGGCCGTGGAGGCCGCGAAGGCCTACCAGTCGGCGGAGACGGCCGCCCGCCAGTCACGGCAGGTGGATCTGCCCGGCCACACGTTCGCCCAGGCGCGGCAGAGCCTGGGCGAGCTGACCGACCGCTGGCACGCGGCCAACCGTACGGCCACGCCGGTGCCCCGCTGGGCGCAGCGCCGCGCCGGCCGCGGGACGTACGAGAACCGGACCGAGGAGATCCTGACCGACCGGGTCAGCGAGGTCGTCCGCGTCTTCCGCGCTCCGCGCCGCGCCGTCGACCAGGTCTCCTGAGCGCGCCGCCCCGTCACGCGCGTCGGCCGAGATGAACCATTTGCCCGGTTTCCTGCGTATGAGGAGATGGGACGGTCTGCGGATCGTCCCCCTCCGGCGAGCAGGAAGGCGGCGAGGCGGTGCGACACGCGATCCGGTACGACGAGGAGCTGCGGCTGCTCGGTGAGCTGTACGAGGAGCTGGCCGGGCTCGGGCTGAACGTCGGGTTTCGCGACGCACTGCCCGGCCTGACCGTCACCACCGACGTCCCCGGTGTCCCGCTGTACGTCTTCGTCAGCGAGTCCGGCACCGACTTCGACTGGCACAACGCCGCGATGCGCCATCCGGTCGGCGACCCCGCGGGAGCCGCACGGCGCATCGCGGCGTTCCTGCGCGAGCACCGTACGGGCGGACGCTGAGCTCACTTCCCCCCGACGCCGGCCATGCCCGCGACCAGCCAGCGCCGGGCGAACAGGTAGACCACGAAGATCGGGAACGCGGACAGCAGCACCGCCGCCATCAGGCCGGGGATGTTCGAGCTGAACTGGCCCTGGAAGTTGTACAGGCCGAGCGTCTGCACCCGCTGTTCGTCGGACTGGGTGAGGATCAGCGGGAACAGGAAGCCGTTCCAGGCGTTCAGCGCGCAGTAGACCCCCACGGTGGTCAGCGAGGCGCGGCTGAGCGGCAGCGCGAGGCTCCACATCAGCCGCACCGACCCGCCGCCCTCGAGCGTCATCGCCTCGTACAGGTCCCGTGGCACGTCCCGCAGCGCGGAGGCCAGCACCAGAATGCTGAGCGGCAGCCCGAAGGCGACCGTGGGCAGCACGATCGCGGTCAGCGAGTCGTACAGGTGCATGCGGGTGATCAGCAGGTACACGGGGATGATCGTGGCCTGCGCCGGGATGGCCAGGCCGGCGAGGAAGAGCCGGAAGATCCCCGAGACCGTCCGGCTGCGAGACCGCACGATCGCGTACGCGGCCGGGAAGGCGAGCAGCACGGTCAGCGCGGCGCTCGCGACCGTGACGATGGCCGTGTTGATCAGGTAGCGCGTGAAGCCCCGGTCGAAGACGTCGGCGAAGTTGTGCCCGGTGACGTGCCGCGGCAGCGACAGCGGGCCGCCGTCGAGGTAGGAGTCGGTGGTCTGCAGGGCGTCCTTGACCATGAGGTAGATCGGGATGATCACGAACGCGAGCCAGACGACGGCCGCGGCGCCCGCCGCCCAGTTCGGCCGCTCGGTCGGGCGGCGGCCGCCGCGCGCACCCCTCGGCCTGACGTCGGCCATCCTCAGATCCCCTCCAGTGTGCTGCGCATCTTGGCGAATCCCGAGAAACGGACGATGAGCAGCGACAGGGCGGTGCCGAGCGCGACCAGGGCGAGCGCGATCACGCTGGCGTACCCCATCTGGTAGTCGCGGAAGGCGGTCATGTACATGTGCTGCGGCAGGATGTTCGTCGCGCTCCCCGGGCCGCCTCCGGTGAGGATCAGCACGGTCTCGAAGTAGGTGAGCGATCCGACGAGCATCAGCACCGTTGAGGTGATGATGGTGTTGCGCAGCTGCGGCAGCGTGACGTGCCGGAACTGCAGCACGCGCCCGGCGCCGTCGACGGTGGCCGCGTCGTACAGCGACTGGGGGACCTGCCGCGTGGCCGCCTGGTAGAGCAGCGTGTGGAACGGCACGAACTGCCAGGCGACGACCACGACGACGCATCCCAGCGCGCCGCGCGGGCTGCCGATGATGTTGCCGTCGGGGAAGCCGATGTAGTGGCCCCACTTGGCGGCGAGCCCGAAGTTGGGGTCGAGGAGCGTCAGCCAGGTGATGGCGATCGCCGCCGTCGACATGAGCAGCGGCAGGAAGAAGACCGACGACAGCACCGCCCGGTTGCGCTGCCGCCCGGCCGCCCACACGCCGAGCAGCAGCGCCAGCGGGGTCTGCACCGCCCAGGACAGGACGGTGAGGATCGCGCTGATCCGCAGCGACTGCCACACCGAGGAGTCGGACAGCAAGCGGCTCCAGTTGTCCAGGCCGTTGAACCTCGGCGTGCCGAGGCCGTTCCAGGAGGTGAACGACAGCACCGCCACGAGCACGAGCGGCAGCCCGGCGAAGAGCATGAAGAACAGCGTCGCCGGCACGACCCACAGCACACCCGGCCGCGCCGCCCGGTCGGTGCTGTTCCCGGCCGCACGGACGCCCCCGCGACGCGCGACCGGGAGCGCGGCGGTCACTTCACCGACTCCAGTGCGGTGACGAACTGCTGCGGGGTCTGCTTGCCGGCGAAGACCTTCTGCAGGTTCGACAGCAGCGGCGTCTTGAACTGCGGCAACAGCGCCTGGTCCCACGAGAGCGTGAAGCTCGGCGCCTTCTGCACGAGCTGGTAGACGTAGCGGGCGAACTCCGGCTGGGGCGAGGCGGAAAGCTTGGCCTCGATGCCGGTCACGGCCGGCACGTCACCGGACTTGATGAGCGCGTCCACGTACGCGGGCGCGGCCATCTCCTTCTTGAGGAAGGCGATGGCGGCGTCCGTGTCAACGGACTTGGTGCTGACCGAGAAGTAGTTGGTCGGGTTGCCGACGACGGCGTTCGGGTCGCCCTTGCCGCCGGTCACCGACGGGAACGGCGCGAAGCCGAGGTCGTTCTCGGCGAACTTGCGGTGCCGGTCGACCTGGTTGGAGATCTCCCAGCTGCCCATCAGGTGCATGGCCGCCTTGCCCTTGGCGAACAGCAGCCCGGCGCCGTCGTTGACGTAGTTGACCGAGTTGAAGTTCGTGCCGAACGCGCCGCGGCGCACCAGGTCCTGGATCTGCCCCAGGGCCGTGACGATCGCCGGGTCGCTCCAGGCGCCGGGCTTGGCCGCCGCGATGTTCGCGAAGACCGTCGGGCCGCCGGCGCGTTC
This sequence comes from Actinoallomurus acaciae, assembly GCF_042429965.1. Lineage (NCBI taxonomy): Bacteria > Bacillati > Actinomycetota > Actinomycetes > Streptosporangiales > Thermomonosporaceae > Actinoallomurus > Actinoallomurus acaciae. The sequence continues at coordinate 3,323 of NZ_JBHLZP010000041.1, read as the reverse complement.
GACGAGGTACTCCAGCCACATGAGTTCGGGCCACTGGTCGAGGCCGCCGAGGGCGAACGGCTGGATCCTCTTGCCCTTGAAGAAGTCGACCAGCTTGAGCAGGTCGTCGTAGGTCGCCGGCGGTTTCTGGCCCTGCTCGGCGAAGAGCGTCTTGTTGTAGAAGAGCACGACCGGCTGCATGCCGCGCATCGGAATGCCGTAGTACTTCCCGTCGATCTGCCCGGCGTTCAGCACCGAGGGCAGGAAGGAGTTCTTCCAGCTCGGGTCGGCGTTCAGCTGCGAGCTCAGATCGACCAGTCCGCCGGCCTGCACGTAGTTGCGGATGCTGCCGGCACCCCAGTTGAACAGCAGGTCCGGGGGGTTGGGCGACCCCATGCTCACCCGCAGCTTGTCGGCGTAGACCGCGCCGTCGCTGGAGATCGGCAGCAGTTTCACCTTGCCGGAGGAGCCCTTGTTGAAGTCGTCGATCGCCACGTTCTGCACGCGGTTCTGTGCCTCGTCGACCAGAACCCAGGCCTGGACGGTCTTCCCGCCTCCCTTCGCCCCGGCCGGGCCCGAGGTGCCACAGGCGCTGAGGAGGGGCGCGGACAGGCCGGTGATCGCGGCAGCGGACAGGAAGGTGCGCCGTGAGAGGGGCGTCTCGCCCATCAGGACCTCCTTGGCTGGGGGTGGGAGAACGGTCCGAGAACGCGGGCGATAGATTTTCGAAAGTTATCGACACCTATTGCTGCCGTACCCTAGAAAAGGCGGGTACGGGGGTCAACCCCCTGTTACGTATTCGTGAATTATCCTCGGCTAATCCGCTGGATATGACGGTCTGTGCCGCTTCGAAAGTTTGCGATAGCATTCGTGATCACCGGCCGGCGCAGAGAAGGAAGGTAGTGCCATCAGCGAGCAGCCCACACGACCCACGCTTGCCCTGATCGCGTCGGAGGCGGGCGTCTCCCAGGCCACCGTCTCGAAGGTGCTGAACGGCCGCACCGACGTGGCGCCCGCCACGCGTGAGCGGGTCGCGGACCTGCTGAGGACGCACAACTACCTCGCGCCGGGCGGTCGCCGAGCGCGTCGTTCCGGGCTGGTCGACCTGGTCATCGGCGGCCTGGACAGCCCGTGGGCGGTGGAGATCCTGCGCGGCGTCGAGTCGGAGTGCGCCGATCGCGGCACGGGCACCGTCGTCTCCCTCGTACGCGACGACGACGCGCGCCCGCCCAGCTGGACCTCCATGACGACCATGCACGACAGCGACGGCGTGATCCTGGTGACCTCGCGGATGACGCCGCAGCAGCGCGAGCAGCTCGAACGCGCGGGTGTCGCCCTCGTCGTCATCGACCCGGTCGACCTGCCCGACACCGACGTGGCCAGCGTCGGCGCGACCAACTGGGCGGGCGGCCTGGCCGCGACCGAGCACCTGCTGTCGCTCGGCCACCGGCGCATCGCGGCCATCGGGGGCCCGCGCAGCATGCTCTGCACCCAGGCCCGCGTCGACGGCTACCGGGCCGCGCTGGAGCGCGCGGGCATCGAGTTCGACCGGCGGCTCGTCCTGTACGGCGACTTCCGGCACGAGGGCGGGTTCCGCGCCTCCCGCGACCTGCTCGCCATGGACGACCGGCCGACGGCGATCTTCGCGGGCAGCGACCAGCAGGCCATGGGCGCGTACGAGGCCGCCCGGCAGGCCGGGCTGCGGGTACCCGACGACCTCAGCGTCGTCGGCTTCGACGACCTTCCCCTGTGCCAGTGGCTGTCGCCCCCGCTGACCACGGTCCGTCAGCCCCTGGAGGAGATGGGCCGGCTCGCGGCCCGCATGCTGTTCCAGCAGCTCGACGGCGAGGCTCTCGTGAGTCCTCGCATGGAGCTCGCCACCGATCTGCGGGTCCGGCTGTCCACCGCGCCGCCGCCCGCCGCCTAGGGAGGGCCGTTCATGGCCGAAACGCTCCGCGCCCACGAGCCGTGGCGCGACCCCCGGCTCCCCGTGGCCGAGCGGGTCGCCGATCTGCTCGACCGCATGACCGTCGAGGAGAAGGCCGGGCAGCTCGTCGGCTACTGGGCCGAGTCCGCGCGCGAGGGCGAGGAGGTGGCGCCGCTGCCCGACGACTTCGGCGAGCCGCCGCCGCTCGAGGAGATCCTCCAGCACGGGCTCGGCCAGCTCACCCGCGTCTTCGGCACGGCGCCGGTACGGCCGGCCGACGGCGCGGCGCGGCTGCGCGACCTCCAGGCGCGGGTCGCGGAGGCGAACCGCTTCGGCATCCCCGCGATCGCGCACGAGGAGTGCCTCACCGGCTTCATGACCTGGACCGCGACCGTGTTCCCCTGCCCGCTCGCCTGGGGCGCGAGCTTCGACCCGGGCCTGGTCGAGGAGATGGCCGCCGCCATCGGGGCGACCATGCGGCGCGCCGGCGTGCACCAGGGCCTCGCGCCGGTCCTCGACGTCACCCGCGACTACCGCTGGGGCCGTACGGAGGAGACCATCGGCGAGGACCCCTGTCTCGTCGGCGTCGTCGGCACCGCCTACGTCCGCGGGCTCGAGCGTTCGGGCCTGGTCGCGACGCTCAAGCACTTCGCCGGATACTCCGCCTCACGCGGGGGCCGCAACATGGCCCCGGTGCCGATGGGCCCGCGGGAGTTCGCCGACGTCGTCCTCGAACCCTTCGTGCTGGCGCTCCGCGAGGGCGGCGCGCGTGCGGTGATGAACTCCTACGCCGACGTCGACGGCGTTCCCGCGGCCGCCGACGAGCGCCTGCTCACCGGGCTGCTCCGCGAGGAGCTCGGCTTCTCCGGCATCGTGGTGTCGGACTACTTCGCGATCTCCTTCCTGGAGGAGATGCACGGGGTCGCGGGCTCGCCCGGGGAGGCGGCCGCGCTCGCGCTGCGCGCCGGCATGGACGTCGAGCTGCCCACCGTGCGCTGTTACGGCGCTCCGCTCGTCGACGGAGTCCGGCGAGGGGCGGTGCCCGAGGAGCATCTCGACCGGGCCGTCGCCCGGGTGCTCGCGCTCAAGTGCGAGCTGGGGCTGCTGGACGATCGGGTGGAGGAGCCGGAGGCGACCGATCTGGACCCGCCCGAGCTGCGGGACCTCGCGCGCCGCCTCGCGGAGGAGTCGGTCGTGCTGCTCGCCAACGACGGCGTGCTCCCGCTGGGGGCGCGGCGGGTGGCCGTGACCGGCCCGCTCGCCGACGACCCGCGGGCGATGATGGGCTGCTACACGTTCCCCAACCACATGGCCGCGCGGTATCCGGACCTGCCGATGGGCGTGGAGGTGCCCACGGTCGCCGCGGCGCTGCGGGCCGAGCTGCCCGGCGTCGAGCTGACGACGGCCGCCGGCGGCG
>NZ_JBHLZP010000040.1:0-29478 GCF_042429965.1 Actinoallomurus acaciae | reverse complement strand
CGGTCGGCACGGCCACGTACAGCAGTCCGCCACCGGCGGCGAGCCAGGGCCGCACGCCGTCCAGACCCGGGCGGGTCACCAGCGGCGCGGGCACCGTGGTGCCGGCGCCCGTGGCCGGGTCGATCACGTCGATCCCGGCGGGCAGCAGCGGGTCGGCGAGCCGGGAGCGCAGGCCGTACAGCAGGCCGCCGGACACCGACAGCGCGGTGTACCCGGACATGTCGCGGCGCCAGGACAGCGATCCGGAACCGATGTCGATCGACTCAAGTCTCCGCGTCTCGGTGCCGTTCTCCGGCCCGCGGGCCAGGTCGTAGGCGATGAGCAGGTGCCCGCCGGTGGCCACGGCCGGGCACATGTCGCGGCAGACGTCCTCGCCCCTGCGGACGAGGAACTCCCGGCCGTTCCGGTCATAGGCGTGCAGGCCGGTGCCGTCGAAGACGGCGGTCACGTCGCCGCTGACCGACACCGCGGGATGCGCGGCGTTCGTGGTGAACAGGGTGCGCCCCGTACGCGGGTCGATCGCGAGCGTGCGGTCGCGCGCGCCGCAGTCGAGGCCGAACGCGGCGACGCTCTCGCTGGCCGACGAGCCGTACGGGACGGCCTCGGGCAGCAGGCAGCCGTGCGTGAGGCGCTTACTCCACATGCGCCGGCCGGTCGTCGCGGCACGGCCGTACAGCGTGTGCCGGCCGTCCTCGGTGACGATGACCACGCCGCCGCCGGCCGGCCAGCGCAACGTGGTGCGCTCGGTCGCGGCCGGCACGTCGCCGCGCTGGCGCCAGAGCAGCGTGCCGTGGACCGCGTCGAGACCGACCATGAGGCGGTTGCCGCGGTGGCCGGTGCGCTCGAGGTAGGCGATGATCACCTGGCCGGTGCGCGCCCACCCGAGCAGGGACCACTGCCCGCGGTAGTAGTGCCAGCGCTCACGGCCGGTGCGCGCGTCACGGACGGTCAGGCCGCGACCGGACACGACGACGAGCTCGCCGTCCATGATCGTGTAGGCGACCCGGTCGTAGGCGGGCAGCTCGCTGTCGGCCACCGCCGTGTTGAGCTGCCAGCTCGCGGTGACCGGACCGGGCGGTGGACCCAGGTCGGCGAGCGGTGGCCGCGAGGCCTGGGTGACGGTGCGGTTCACCTGCCACCACTCCGCCTGAAGAATGAGCCGGTCGGCGAGTATCGCGCCGCAGATGACGGTGACCAAGGTCGCGAGAACCCCTGGCACGGCGCGCCAACGGCTCCGTGCGGACTCGACCGTGATCACCTCCAAATTTCCGGGACTGCCGAGCGTACGGGGTTTGGACGCCTGCCACCGATGATGGCGGCATGACGGCACCGGTCAAGGCGATTCGGCCGACGCCGGACCTGCATCGTGGAGGTCGCGGCTCGCTCTCCGGCCCCCGGTCAGAAGACGCTCGGGCGGCGTAAAGCGTTGATCAAGTAACCGGATTCTCAGGTGAGTGTTACGTAGCCTTCATGTGGCTCATCTGTCGTTTTTTACCGGTTATCTGACGCTATCCTCGCTTGCACCTATCAGACAGAGGACGGACCCAAGTTGTACAACGTCGCAGTCGTCCTGGCAGGTGGCACGGGGCAGCGGATGGGGCTCGAGATCCCCAAACAGCTCGTCAAGATCGCTGGCAAGCCGATCATGCAGCACACGCTGCAGGTCTTTCAGAGCGCTCCGCAGATCGACGAGATCATCGTCGCCATGACCCCCGGCTTCACCGCCGATGCCGAGGCGATCGTCGCCTCCGCCGGATGTACGAAGGTGTCCCGTGTCATCGAGGGCGGCACCACCCGTACCGAGACCACCATGCGCGCGATCGAAGCGGTCGGCGCCACGTCCCCCGAGGCGAACGTCCTCTTCCACGACGCCGTCCGGCCGTTCATCGACCAGCGCGTCATCGAGGACTGTGTCACGGCGCTGGAACGGTACGAGGCCGTCGACGTGGCGATCCCCTCGGCCGACACCATCATCAAGGTGGACGACTACGGCGGCACCGTGATCAAGGACGTGCCCCGCCGCGACCTGCTGCGTCGCGGGCAGACGCCGCAGTGCTTCCGCCTGTCGACGATCCGCGACGCGTACGAGCTCGCGCTGGCCGACCCGGACTTCACCGGCGGGAAGATCACCGCGACCGACGACTGCAGCGTCGTCCTCCGCTACCTGCCCGACGTGCCGATCGTCGTCGTGCCCGGCAGCGAGCAGAACATGAAGGTCACCCACCCGGTCGACGTGTTCCTCGCCGACAAGCTGTTCCAGCTGTCCTCCCAGGCGCCGCCGCCGTCGCCAGAGGACCACGGAGTCTATGAGAGCGGCCTGAGCGGCAGGACGGTCGTCATCTTCGGCGGCAGCCAGGGCATCGGGGCCGACATCGCCGAGCTGACCCGATCCTTCGGCGCGCGGGTGTACTCCTTCTCGCGCTCGGAGACCGGGACGCACGTGGAGAACCCGCAGGACATCGAGAACGCCCTCGCCAAGGCGTACGGCGAGACCGGCCGCATCGACTACGTCGTCAACACCGCGGGCGTGCTGCGCACCGGGCGCCTCGACGAGATCGACGACGCGACGATCGACGAGTCGCTGCGGATCAACTACCTCGGCCCGCTGCGCGTCGCACGGGCGGCCGCCGGTTACCTCCGCGAGACCAAGGGACAACTGCTGCTCTACACGTCCAGCAGCTACACGCGGGGCCGCGCCGGCTACAGCCTCTACTCCTCGGCCAAGGCGGCCACCGTCAACCTGACCCAGGCGCTGGCCGACGAGTGGGCCGAAGACGGGGTGCGCGTCAACTGCATCAACCCCGAGCGGACCGCCACGCCCATGCGGACGCGCGCGTTCGGGCAGGAGCCACCCGGCACGCTGCTGGCCTCCCGCGACGTGGCGATGACCTCGATCGACGTGCTCATCTCCGAGCTGACCGGCCACACCGTCGACATCCGCCGGCACGACCCGACGGCGGCCGCCCGATGACCCAGCGGGGCGAGGGAACAGAGAGCGCGTGGTCACCCCCTCCGGTGAAGGAAGGTTCATGATCTACCGGCTCGTACGAGCCGCGGCCGGCCCCGCGCTCGTCCTGTCCTACCCCGCGACGGTCGTGGCCGCACTGTGGCCGAACGCCTGGGCCTTCGTCGTCACGGCGCTGGTCGCCTACGTCGCCGACGTGGTCGCCTCGCGCGAGGAACTCCCCATCACCGAACGGCTCGGACAGGCCCACGCCGGCGTGACGGTGCGGTTCCTCCTCCGCGAGCTGGCCGTGCTCCTGCTGCTGGTGCGGCAGGGACACGCGGGCGACACCGTCTTCGCCGTCCTGGCGCTGGGCCTGCTCGGCCTGCACGCGCTGCGCGGGCTGTACTCCGGGCTCACCCTCTACGTCATCCGGCGCCGGCGGCTCCCCGTCGTCACGCGCGGCCTCGACCTCACCGGCCTGCGCATCCCCGACGCGCCCAGCCCGCAGCTCACCACCCGGCACGCGCGCACGATGCTGCACCTCGACGTGCTCCCGGTCATCCTCGCCGGGCTCTTCGGCCTGCGGGCCGGGGTGAGCGGGCTGGCCACGGCGTACGTGCTCGGCCTCGTCGCCTTCGCGATCATGGCGCGGCACGCCGCGCGCAACCGCCACCTCGGTGACGAGAACCGGGTCTTCGACCTGGTCAACGAGCGGCTGGCGGAGCTGCGGCCGGAGGTCGCGCTGTACTTCTCCGGCTCGGCGGACTCCGCCTACCAGGCCAACATGTGGCTCTCCACGATGGACGATCTCGACCACCGGGCAGTGATCATCCTGCGTGAGCGCCACATGGTGCCGCTGCTGGGCCGTACGAGGACCCCGGTGCTGTGCGTCCCCAAGGCGATGGACATGGTGCGGCTCGACCTGTCCTCGATCCGTACCGCGCTGTACCCGGCCAACGTCGGCAAGAACCTCCACATGCTGCGGATGTCCGGCGTCCGCTCGGCCTTCATCAACCACGGCGACAGCGACAAGCCGGCGAGCTTCAACCCGTTCGCCCGCGCGTACGACGAGGTCTGGGTGGCCGGGCCGGCCGGGCGCGAGCGGTATCTGACCATGCGCACCGGCGTACGGGACGAGGACATCGTCGAGGTCGGCCGGCCGCAGCTCGCGCCGATCGACCCCACCGGCGTCACCCCGGACCCGATGTTCACCGTCCTGTACGCTCCCACCTGGGAGGGCTGGTCGGACGACCTGGCGCACAGCTCGGTCGCGACGATGGGGCCGGCGATCGTCCGGGCGCTGCTCGAACACGCGCCGCAGATCCGGGTGCTCTACAAGCCGCACCCGCTCACCGGCACCCGGGACCCGAAGGCCATCGAGCGCCACAACGAGATCGTCGCGATGATCGAGCGGGCCAACGCGGGGCGCCCGGCGAGCGGCGGCGAGCACACCGACCGGCTCAAGGCCCTGACCCGGCGCTTGGACGCCCTCGCCGGAGACGAGACCGCCGGCGATGAGGCCCAGCTCACGCGCGACAGCGCCGCGGCCGGTGCGTCCGACGACCGGCGCGCGGCCGAGGAGGCGTGGACCACGGCGTACTGGCAGGCCGGCGGCCCGCTGCGGCACCGCGTCATCACCGGACCGCAGCCGCACGTGTACGACTGCTTCAACCACGCCGACCTGCTCATCACCGACATCTCCAGCGTGGCGGGCGACTTCATCGTCAGCGGCAAGCCGTACGCGGTGACGAACGTCAAGGGGCTGAGCGGCGAGGAGTTCCGCCGGCTGTTCCCGACCGCGGCCCTCGCGGCGTACCTCATCGGACCCGGCTGCGCCGAGATCGGGCAGATTCTGGCGCACGCGCAGGCCGAGGGGCCCGATCCGCTCACCGAGCGCCGGCGGGAGCTGCGCGCCTACCTGCTCGGGCCCGACGGCATCGACTCGGCCAAGCGGTTCGACGCCGCCGTCTCCGCGCTCTCCGCCAAGTCCCTCACCCGCACCGACGACGATCGGCCAGCAGCTTGAACCCGTCACCTCTCTTCGCCAAGATCGGCCGCCGTTTCGGAGGCGATACGGCCGGACCCGTCATCGCCGGCGGTCTCGTCCTGTCGTACGGCCTGCTCGTCATCACGGCCGTGTGGCCGAGCGCGCTGCTCGTCGCCCTGTTCGCGCTGACGGGCTACGTCGCCGAGGCCCTGCTGACCCGCCGCGCGGCGTACTTCAACGCCGCGCTGAGCCAGGTCGGCATCGGCCTGACGCTGCGTGCGACCGTCCGCGACGTGGCCACGCTGATCATGCTGGCCCGGTCGGCGACGCTGTCCGCCGACTGGTTCGCCACGGTCGCGGGGGCGCTGGTGCTGCTGCACCTCCTGCGCGCGGTCCACTCCTCCATCGCCGTCGTCATCATCGAACGGCGCCGGCTCCCGGTGATCACCCGGGGAATCGACCTGACGCGGCTGCGCCTTCCCGCGCCGCCGCCGGCCTCGGTGCGGGAGCACCGGTCGATGATCTACCTCGACGTGCCGGTGCTGGCGGGCGCGGTGCTCACCGTCTGGCTCGAGACCCCGGGACCGATCGCCGCCGGGCTCGCGGTGGCGCTGGCGGCCGGCCTGGTCGGGCTCGTCCTCGCCGCCTGGCACCTCCGGCTCAACCGGCGGCTGGCCGACCGCGAGCAGGTCCTCAAGGACGTCGCCGAGGAGATCGCCGCGTACGGGCCGGAGGTCGTGCTGTACTTCTCCGGCGCCGATGACTGCATGTACCAGGTCAACATGTGGCTGGAGACGTTCGACCGGCTGCCGCACAAGAAGATGATCATCATGCGGGAGCGGGGGAACATGCCGCTGCTCGGCCGCACGTCCTCGCCGGTCCTGTGCTTCCCCGGCGGCACCGAGATGATGAACTTCCCGATGCCGGAGACCGCGCGTGTCGCCCTGTTCCCGGCCAACGCCGGCAAGAACATCCACATGCTGCGGCTGCCGGACATCGGCTGCGTGTTCATCGGTCACGGCGACAGCGACAAGGCGGCCAGCTTCAGCCCGTTCAGCAAGGTCTATGACGAGGTCTGGGTCGCCGGGCCGGCCGGGCGCGAGCGCTACCGTCGCAGCGACGCGGGCGTGCGCGACGACGAGATCGTCGAGGTCGGCCGGCCGCAGCTCGCGGCGATCGACACCACCGATGCCACCCCGGACCCGATGTTCACCGTCCTGTACGCGCCCACCTGGGAGGGCTGGACCGGCGACCCGTACCACACGTCGGTCGCGGTGATGGGCGTCAAGCTGGTCCGCGCGCTGCTGGACCACGCGCCGCACGTCCGGCTGCTGTACAAGCCGCACCCGATGGCCGGCAAGAACGACCCCGCCGTACGCCGCGCCCACGGCAAGATCGTCAGCATGATCGCCGAGGCGAACGCGGCCCGCGACGCGAGCGGTCAGTGGCCCGTCGACCCGGCCCGCGACGCCGCGGCCCGGCGCGACCTGGAGGCGCTGACCGCGAGGCTGACGGCGCTGGGCGGAGAGTCGAGCCGCGCGGCCGACGAGGCGGAGGAGTCACGGCGCGCGGCAACGCCGGACCTGGCGGGCGACGCCCTGTGGCACGACACGGCGGCCGGGTGCGAGCAGGCGTACTGGGCGGCGGAGGGCTGGTGGCGGCACCGCGTGGTGACCGGCACGATCCCGCACCTGTACTCGTGCTTCAACCGGGCCGACCTGCTCATCACCGACATCTCGAGCGTCGTCGCCGACTTCATCGCGAGCGGCAAGCCGTACGCGGTGACGAACGGCGCGAACCTGCCGGAAGGCGAGTTCCGCGCCCAGAACCCGAGCGCGTCGGCGGCGTACCTGATCGGCCGCGACTGCGCGAACCTGAAGAACGTGCTGACGGCCGTGACCGCCGAGGGCGAGGACCCGATGACCGACCGCCGGCGAGCGCTGAAGCACGACCTGCTGGGCGCCGACGAGCCGGACGCGATGACCCGCTTCACCGACGCCGTGAACGCCCTGGCCGCCAAGCGCACCCGCACCGCCCTGGAAATCGCCGACCCGGCCTGACCACGCCCCACCGCCGAAGCGGAACGACGAGCCCTGACGGCGATCAGCCGAAGAGGTCGCCGGCCGACTCGACCGTTGCGGAGCGGGCTATCCAGTCCTGAAGCTGTGCCAGGTCACGGCAGCCGCTGATGCGCTCTTTCTGCGCCTCCGTAACCGCGATCCCCCGGGCGTGCAGAAACGTCAGCACGGCCTCAGCCTTGGCCTTGGCTTCGGCGTTGGCTTCGGCGTTGCGGAAGGTGTCGCTGTAGAACTCCGATTCGGTCATCATGAGCGCCTCCAAGGCGTCGCGGGCGGCTTGGGGAACGACGGCGAGGACGCAGTCGACGTAGCGGCGGGCGAGCCGGCGGTCGGCGTCGGCGATGAGGTCCGTGCCGTCCGATGCCGCCTGCAACACTTTCATACCCTCCGGGCCGCCGCTGTGGAACATCGCCGACAGCACCCCCATCGGCGGGTTGGCCAGGAAGTCCTTCGGGTCGGTCAGTTCGGGGACGTTGTCCGCTTGCAGGACCAGCGGGGTGAGGGTGTGGCCGGGGTGGCCGGTCTCGATCTTTCTGGCGCACCATTTGGCGACGTCGCGATCCGGGGCGACCACCAGGAGCATCGCGGGGCACCGCTCGCGGGCGCGGAGTGTGGCGATGTAGAGCGGCCAGGTCCAGAGCTTGTCCGTGTCCTCCTGGCGTTGGACCTCCACCACGACGCCGAACCTGCCGGAGTCGAGCTCTAACAGTACGGCCGCGTCGCCGGTGTACTCACTGGTCTTGAGGTCGGTGAAGGACTCCGAGCAGTGTGACGCCTCCCGGACATCCGGCAGGTCCACACCGAGTCCGGTGACGAGGTCGGCCGCGAGCGCGGGGCGCCAGCGGAACAACTCGGCGAGGACGTCGTGTTCTCGTGTCGGCATACTAGGGACACTATAAGTAGTGACCACATTACCGAGGGTAAACACAAGGATTCGCAAAGAGTCCGCGCCACGAACTCCTGAGCCGCCGCGAGGGGGTCAGATGATGGGGGGGCGGCCCAGGCGGGTCATGCGCCAGACCGTGCGCCACCTGATCGGGCGGCGGGGGCCCGCCGGCTTGCGCCAGCCCTCGCGGAAGCCGCCGAACCATGGGCGCAGTGAAGAGAGTCTGCGGTCGCGGATCACCGTCATGCCGATCCAGACGACCAGGTACGTCAGTGCGACCGGCCACGGGAGGTTGCGGCGGGCCAGCCACACCCGGTTGCGGGCGTTCAGCCGGTAGAACATCGCGTGGCGTGTCGGGGCCACCGCGGGGTGGAACATCACGCACTGCGCGTCGTACACGATGTGGTAGCCGGCGTTCAGCGCCTGCCAGGCGAGGTCGGTCTCCTCGTGGGCGTAGAAGAAGTCCTCCGGCAGCCCGCCGGCCGCGTCGAAGACCGCGCGGCGCACCGCGCACGCGCCGCCCAGGAACGTCGTCACCTCCGAGGACCGCAGCGGGTCGCCCGCGCGCAGCCGGGGCACGTGCCGGCGCTCGCCCGGGCCGCCCTCCGGGTCGCGCACCCGAAATGACACGATGCCGAGCTTCGGGTCGGCGGTGAAGCGGTCGCGCAGGTAGGCGCCCAGCTCCGTCGATTCGTAGTAACCGTCGTCGTCGAGGAACAGGATCAGCTCGCCGGTGGAGGCCTCGACTCCGCGGTTGCGGCCCGCCGGGATGCCGACGTTCTCCGGGAGCCGTACGACGCGTACGGCGTCGCCCCACGAGCCGGGCACGTCCGCGCCGTTGCCGACGAGGATGATCTCGACCTCGACGCCCTTCTGGCTCAGCGCGCTGTCGACGGCCTTCTTCAACTCGACCGGGCGGTTGCCCATGGTGAGGACGACCACCGAGAGCTTCACTTGAGCCTCCGTGAGGCGACGATGCTGACGAAGTGCAGGCCCGTCTGGACCACGGCGACGATCGCCACCGCGACGGCGAGCACGCGGGTCGCGGCGAGGGTGTCCGTCACCTTGTCGACCACGGCGGCGGCGAGGATCAGCAGGGACAGCTCCACGGCACCGATGATCCGGTGGAGCTTCAGCAGCGACACGGCCTCGCGGGCGAGGGCCAGGCCGGTGGACTCCGGCCGCAGCGCGCGGTCGCCGGTCGCCGGGTCGGCGGTCAGGCCGGATTTGGCGCGGGCCACCACGACGTTGTCGGTCTCGGCCTTGATCAGCGCGGCGCCGAGGGCGGCGAGCAGGCCGAGCTCGACGTACCCGCCGTTCTCCCAGGCGCCCTGGGCGCGTACGCCGAGGCCCGCCAGCAGCGCTACCTCGGACATGTAGTGCCCGATCCGGTCGAGGTAGACCCCGGTCACCGAGGTGCGCTTGCGGAACCGCGCGACCTCGCCGTCGGAGCAGTCGAGCAGGAGGTACGCCTGGATGAGCACCGCCCCGACGATCGCCCACACGAGGCCGGTCGTGCCGCCCGCGGAGACCGCGACGGCCGCGCCGCCGAGCACTCCGGAGGCGATCATCATGTAGGTGAGCTGGTTCGGGCTGAACCCGATCCGGACGAACACCCACGTGAAGAGGGGCGAGATGTCGCGCATGTAGAGGCGACCCGCCCAGTGTTCCTCGTTGCGCCGGTTCTTCAGGCCGGGCGGCTGCCCGCCCGCCTTGACCTCAGCCAGCGAAGGTGCCGACATATTCTCGTACCGCTTTCAGCAGGGCACCTTCGTCCAAGGCGAGGTGCTCCAGAATCGTGTAACGACCCGGCCTGGTCTGGGGAGCGTACGCCACCGCCCGGGCGAACTGCTCCGCGGTCAGACCGATGTCCTGGGGAGTCTTGGGCAACCCATGACGGTCGAGGCTCGCGACGATCTCGGCGAGACGCTCGGCGCCCTCGCCCAGATGAGTCGCGCGCAGGTGGTAACAGAACGCCGCCCCGAGCCCGGCCAGCTCGCCGTGGTTGGCCGTGCCGGGGAACAGGGCGTCGATCGCGTGCAGGATCTCGTGGTCGCCACCGCTCGCCGGCCGGGAGGACCCGGCGAACGACATCGCCATCCCCGACAGCACGAGCCCCTCGGCCAGCACCGTCAAGAACTCGTCCGACTCGATCGAGCGGGGCTGGTGGATGAGCGCCTCGCCGGCGGTGCGGGCCAGGGTCAGGGCGAGCCGGTCGATGGGGTCCTTCTGCTCCCGGTTCGACAGGATCCAGTCATCGACCGCGGAGAAGTTGCTCAGCACGTCGCCGATGCCGGCGCGTACGAGGCGTTCCGGCGCCGAGCGCACGTAGTCGAGGTCCACGACCATGGCGAGCGGCATCGCCACGCCGAACGACGCCTTGCCCTTGTCGTGCTCCAGCGAGGCGGTGGGCGAGCAGATGCCGTCGTGGGAGAGGTTGGTCGCGACGGACACCATCGGCATGCCGGCGAGGGTCGCGGCGTACTTCGTGGCGTCGATCGTACGGCCGCCGCCGATGCCGACGACCGCTTCATAGGACCCGCTCCGCAGCCGGGAGCCCAGGGCCATGGCCGCGTCGACGGACGCGCCCTCGACCTGGAACACCTCGCAGGCCTCCAGGCCCGGGCGGACGTGCTCGGCGATCTGGTCGCCCTGGCCCGGGCCGACCGCGATGGCGACGCGGCCCTCGGTCGCGATGCGCCGGTCCGCGAGCAGCTCGCCCAGATGGGCGATCGCCCCCCGGCGCACGTCGATCGACAGCGGAGCGGGGAGCATCCGCGTGAGCAGGGGCATCAGTAAAGACCAGCGATCCGGCGGGCCTTCTCCAGGTCGTCGTGGTTGTCGACCTCGACCCAGTCGACGGTGCCGATCGGCGCGACCGCCACCTTGCCGCCGCGGTCGACCAGCTCCTGGTAGCCGTCCTCGTAGTAGAGGTTCGGGTCGCGCTCCCAGGTCGCCTTGAGGGCGTCGGCGAGCGGCTCGGCGACGGCCGGCTCCAGCAGCGTCGCGCCGATGTACTCGCCGTTCGCGCTCGCCGGGTCCATCAGTTTGGTGATGCGCTCCAGGTGCCCGTCGGCGCCGAGGGTGACCTTCATCTCCTCATCGGCGAGCTTCTTCACGTCGTCGATGGCGAGCAGCAGGTCGGGGCCGCGGTTCTCCAGGAGGGTGCGCTCGACGCTCACCGGGTGGACGGTGTCGCCGTTCACCATGAGCACGCCCTCGGTGAAGTGGTCGCGCGCCAGCCACATCGAGTAGGCGTTGTTCCACTCCTCGGCCTTGTCGTTGTGCACGAGGGTGATGTCGACGCCGTAGCGGCTCTCCAGCCCGGCCTTGCGCTCCTCCACCGCGCCCGCCTGGTAGCCCACGACGATGACGACGTCGGTGAGCTCCACCTCGGCGAGGTTGCCGAGCGCGATGTCCAGGATCGTCGTCTCGCCGTCCACGGGCACCAACGCCTTGGGGAGCGTGTCCGTGTAGGGGCGAAGCCGGCGCCCGGCGCCGGCGGCGAGAACCATGCCGATCATTGAACGGCCTCCTCTGCTTTCTTCGCCTCGGCCTGCTCCGCCGCGGCTTCCTCTTCTTGCTGCGCCGAGGTCCCCCCCGTGGTCTCTCCCTCGTTCTCGAGGTCGATCATGACGCCCTTGCCGGTGCCGGTCCGCGTCCAGGTGTAGACGCTCTCGATGCCGAACAGCAGCCCGAGGTAGACGGCGAGCACCGCGATGACGATCGGGAGGACTCCCATGAGGGTGGCCACGGCCGCGATGAGCAGGCGGCCGTCCCAGCCCAGACCGGCGCGGAAGACCCACTTGGCGGGCCACAGGCGCTGGCGGGTCCGGTAGACGGTGTCGTAGTGGTGGTAGGCGAGTATGCCGATGAAGGCGTACGTCAGCGGCTTGGAGACGTCGTGCGCGAAGCAGAGCGTCGCCAGGTAGCCGTACTCGATCGCGCGCATGAGCGGCGGTACGAGCCAGTCGAGGCGGCCGCTGTGCGGGTGCGTCGAGGCCGGCCCGCACAGCAGCAGCGCCAGCACCGGGGCGAAGATCGCGGGGCTGTCCTGGCCGTTGACGCCGACGAGCAGCAGGATGGCGGTGACGATGCCGGCCACGAGCAGCGGGAGCAGCGGCGGAAGCTGGCCTCCGGTGAGGCGGCCGAGGGCCTGCGACACCGGGCCGTCGTCGCGGTAGGCGACCAGCCGGTCGCCGTGGAAGGCGAACGCCTCGTTCGGAGCCGGCCGCTCCGGCGCCCCCGCCGACATCCCTCCAGGAAGCACGGTACTCATTGATCGCTCCCTCTTTGCGTTTCAGTTGTGATGTCAGGCGTCAAGGCGGGCCGTCCGGGGCTGGGTCAGGGACCGGAGGAAACGACCGCCGATGGTGTAGAGAGCGGCGATGGAGCCCCAGGTGAGCAGAGCGATGAACGTCACCTCGGCGTTGAAGATCGCCGCGGTGATGGCGATGAGCGCGAAGCGCTCACCGATCGGCAGCACGATGATCTTCTTGAACCAGTGGAAGGCCCGGATCTTCTCCGACCGCGCGGACAGCCAGACCGCCAGGTGGCTCAGGCCGCCGCCCTTGGGCCGGCTCTTGGCCGGCTCGGGCTCGTCGAGCACCGTGTCGTCGGGCATCTCCAGAGGCAGCACCGGGATCGGCTCGGGCGCCTTGCGCCGCTTGGAGGCGCCGAACGCGAAGTCGACCATGTGCCGGCACGTCTGCAGGGTCAGCGCGGCGACCGCGAGGTACCAGACGTCGCCGCCGTGCACCGAGCTGCCCACGGCGGCCGCGGTCGAGCCGACCGCCAGCCCGGCGAAGACGGTGTACTCCTTCGCGCGGTCGAACGTCGCGTCGAGCCAGGCCCCCAGCGTGCTGAACTGCCGGGTGTAGCGGGCCAGCTGCCCGTCCACGCAGTCGAAGACGAACGCGAAGTAGAGACACACCGCGCCGAGGAGCATGCCCCAGCGGTGCCCGGTGGCGAACCAGGCGGCGGCGACCACCGAGATCCCCATCGAGATCGCGGTGACGCCGTTGGGCGTCCAGCGGCGCTTGGCGCACCAGCGGGCGATGTAACGCGAGTAGGTGCTGACGGCGTAGGTCGTGAAGAAGCCGTCGTTGTTCTTGACCGCCGCGTTGAGCAGCACCCGGTCCTCGTCGACGGCGTCGACGGCCTGCTGGGCCGCGGCGGCCTGCTCCTGGTCGAGGACCCGCTCGCAGACGAGCTCGCGGCTGCCGCGGGCGGTGACCTTGACGCCGGACCGGACGAGGCCGGTGACCAGCAGGGCGGGCGCGTCGTCACCGGTGACCGGCGTGCTGGCCAGGACCGGAGGAAGCCCGGTGTTCTGTGCCTCGGCCTCTTCCTGCGCCCCGGCGGCCTCGTTCTCGTCCGGGCCGCTCCACAGGATGCGCACCGGGCTCATCTCGGTCAGGGCGTCGGGGGTGTCGACGAGGTCGGCGAACCGCTCGGCCACGTCGGCGAGGGTCCGGGTCTCCTCCTGGCCCACGCGCAGCACGCCGCGGAAGAGGGCGTTCGGGTCGGTCACCTGGTGATAGCGGGTGCCCGCGGAGGAGATCCGGCCGCGCTGGATCTTCAGGACGGGGCGGGTGGGCGCGTCGCCGATCGGCCGTACGCGGGTGGCGGAGGCCGACGCGGGGGCCTTGGAGTTGAACACGAGACGGGCGAACACCTCGCGGTGCGCCACGACGTCACCGTGCATGATCAGTATCGGCTCGGTGGCCTCGCGGGCCACGCGGGCGATCTCTCTCAGGTCCTCGGCGAGCCCCTTGGACTCGATCACTTCGCAGCCGAGGTCGCGAAGCTCGGCTGCGGTCCCGGGGCGGGCGATCACACGGCGGTCCCCCACGTCGAGGGACTTGAGTTGCTCGAGCAGGCGGCCGATCACGGTGCCGCCGCGGAGCGCAAGGCCGGCCGTCGGCGAGGACTCAGGCGCGACGGTTTCCGTCGCGACTACCACTGCCAACGTCATCGGCGCCCTCCGAACGTCATGTCAGGCAGTCCTTCAGGTGTTGGGGGTCATCTCCGGCGAACGCCGCGAGATACGAGCGCCGACCATACCGCGACCGTCACCTCGTCGCCGCTCCCGCGTAAACATCCGTTCGTCCGCCGGCCGGATGGATGGAGAGTCCCCATAGGTTACCGTCGCCCGAGACCGCTCTTCCGCAGCCGCGGACAGGAGAGTGCATGCCCTATGAGCCCCGTGACGACGACGGCCGTGATCTTGGCCGGTGGGACGGGCCGCCGGCTCGGCCTGGAAGGGCCGAAACAGCTCGCCGCCGTGGGCGGGCGTCCCATCCTGACGCGGGCGATCGCCGCGTTCGACGCCGCCCCGCAGATCGACGACATCCTGGTCGTGATGGCCCCCGGTCATCTCGCCGCCGCGGAGCTGGCCGCCGGACCGTACCCGAAGGTGACCGGTGTCATCACGGGCGGCGCGAGCCGTACGGACTCCACGCTGCGCGCGCTGTCGGCGCTGGAGAGCCGGCCGGGCGACGCGCGTGTGCTGTTCCACGACGCCGCGCGGCCGTTCGTGGACGCCCGGATCATCGCCGAGTGCGTCGCGACGCTCGAGCGCGCCGAAGCGGTGGCCGTGGCGGTGCCGTCATCGGACACGGTCGTCGTGGTCGAGGGCGACCGCGTGGTCGAGATGCCGCCCCGCGGCAGCCTGCGCCGGTTCCAGACGCCGCAGGGCTTCCGGCTGGCCACGATCCGCACGGCGTACGAGCGAGCCCTCGCCGACCCGGGCTTCGCGGCGAACCCGCCCACCGACGACTGCGGCGTGGTGCACCGCTACCTGCCCGGCGTGCCGATCACGGTGGTGCCGGGCAGCGAGCAGAACATCAAGATCACGCACCCGGTCGACCTGATCGTCGCCGAGCAGATCACGTCTCGCGAGAACGCCCCAGGCTCGGCGGACTGAGCAGGAAGCCGAGCCCCCACGACAGGTGCATCGTCGCGTACACGATCGGCAGGCGCAGCCACGCCGACGCCGGCAGGCCGCGCCCGGTCGGCACCGAACCCAGGATGATCGCTGCGGCGTACCCGCCCGGCAGGATCCAGGCCGGCCAGAAGCCGGCCGCGCCGGCCACGACGCCGACCACGACCGCCACGACGGCGATGGGCGGCGCGAGGTAGCGGAGGTTCAGCGTGCCCTGGTGCTCGCGCCCCACGACGCGCCGCCAGCGGCCGGTGTGGAAGAACTGCTTGGCGAGCGCGCGGATGTTGGGGCGGGGCCGGTACGTCACGTGCATGCGGGGCGTGAACCACACCTTGCCGCCGGTCTGGCGGATCCGGTGGTTCATCTCCCAGTCCTGCGCGCGGACGAACGTCTCGTCGTAGCCGCCGACGCGTTCGAGCGCGCTGCGCCGGAACGATCCCAGGTAGACCGTGTCCGCCTCACCGGCGCCGCCGCCGGTGTGGAACGGGGCGTTGCCGATGCCGATCTTCGAGGTCATCGCGCGCGCCACGGCCTTCTCGAACGGCGTGACGCCCTCGGCGGCCATGATGCCGCCGACGTTGTCCGCGCCGGTCTCCTCCAGCGTCTCCACCGCGGCGCACACGTAGTCGGGCGGCATGAGCGAGTGCCCGTCGACCCGGACCACGATGGAGTACTGCGAGGCCTTGATGGCGGCGTTGAGCCCCTGCGGAGTGCGCCCGGTGGGGTTCGGGACGATGACGATCCGCGGGTCGTCGGCCGCGAGCTTCTCGGCGATCTCCTGCGTACGGTCGCGAGAAGGACCGATGGCCAGCACCAGTTCGAGCTCACCGGCATACTCCTGACCGAGGATGCCGCCGACCGCCTCGGCGAGATGGCGCTCCTCGTTGAGCACCGGCATGATCACTGACACCGCCGGCCACACGCGGTTTCCGGCAAGGGGTGTGTTAGGCGAGGGATTCATGACGGCGCCACGGTACTGTACGAACGCGAGGAACGCCGCAATGTAGGCAAGACTTCGCACCTCGGGGAGGCGTGAGCGGCATGTCTGAAGACACCGGGTCCGACCCGCAGGAGCGATACTTCCGCCCGCGACCCGGCGCTCCAGGCGACGGCGATGACACGACGCCGCCGGACGGCGTGACGGTCGGCGACGCCGAGTCCATGCACGTCAAGGTCGAGCCCCGGCCGCCCCGGACGTACGCTCACGGGGCGCGGCGGCACCGCCGCGGCCTCATGGCGACCGGCGCGATGTCCGCGTTCGTGCTCCTGTTCGCCGGCGGCGGCTGGGCGTTCCAGGACTACGTGCTCGGCAACGTCCAGCGCGTGGACGCCTTCGGCGGGCTCAAGAACCGCCCCGACGCCGGCCCCGAGGGCTCGATGAACATCCTGCTCGCCGGCGTCGACCGGCGCGAGGGCCTGACCGACCAGCAGATCAGGGACCTGCACCTGGGCAAGGTCGGCGGCCAGCGCTCCGACACGATGATGCTGGTGCACATCTCGTCCAAGCACGACAAGGTCACCGTGGTGAGCCTGCCGCGCGACTCGCTCGTCACCATCCCGGCCCACCGCTCCAACGGGTCGGAGGGCGCCACGGGCGCCGAGATCGGCGAGCGGCAGGGCAAGCTCAACTGGGCCTACATGTACGGGGGCGCGCCGCTGACCGTACAGACCGTCGAGCGGGCCACCGGCGTGCACGTCGACCACTACATCGAGATCAACTTCCTCGGCTTCCTCAAGGTCGTCAACGCCCTGGGCGGGGTCACGGTCTGCACTCCGACCGCGATCGACGACCCCAAGAGCGGCCTGCGGCTACCGGCCGGCAAGAGCAACGTCGACGGCACCACCGCCCTCGCGTACGCCCGCGCCCGCTACACCCTGACCGGCGGCAGCGACCTGGGCCGGATCGACCGGCAGCAGCAGTTCATGTCGGCGGTCGTGCACAAGGCGCTGAGCGAGCCGGCGAAGTTCCCGTCGTTCCTCAGCTCCTCGCTGGACGCCATGCGCGCCGACAAGGGCCTGTCGAAGAGCACGCTGACCGCGCTCGCCACGCAGATGAAGGGCATGAGCACCGACAGCATCGCGTTCACGACCGTGCCCCTGTCCAACTCCGACTACACCGTCTCGATCGGCGGGCAGCGGCAGTCCACCGTGCTGTGGGACCAGTCTGCCGGCAACCGGCTCTTCAACGAGATCGAGGACGACAAGCCGATCATCCAGCCGGCGACGCCGAAGCCGACCGCGTCCGCCACGCCGAAGAACGGCCTGACGGTGCCGCCGAGCCAGATCGACGTCCGCGTCGTCAACGGCGTCGGCATCCAGGGGCTGGCCACCAGGGCCGCCCGCGACCTGCACCGGGTCGGCTTCGACACGACCGTGGCGCCGGGGACGCAGCACGGGGCGACGGCGACGGTGATCCAGTACGGGCCGGGGCGGGAGGACTCCGCGAAGACGCTGAAGGCGGCCATCCCGGGCGCGCGGCTCAGGTCGGTGTCGTCCCTGGGCTCGCGGCTGCAGATCGTGGTCGGCCCGTCCTGGACCGGGGCGAAGCAGGTGAAGGTGACGACGCCGCCGAGTTCGTCGTCCTCTTCGAGTGGTCAGATCAACGCCAAGACCGCCACGCAGAACCTCTGCAAATAGCGGAGGCGGCCAGTCGGGGCGGCCGTGGTCGACGAGGTCCGCCGCCAAGTCGCCGGTCCCCATTCCCCCAAATGTGGCATTTGGCTACTAGCCTGCTGACCTAACGCTCGAGCGGGTCGCGGCCACTCTGGAGGAGTAGCGATGTCCAACGGCGCTCGTCATACGTGGGGCTTTTTTGCTGGAATCGTGCTCACGGCGGCCTTGGCGGCTTTGTTGATCTTCGGTACGTACCGGCTGCAGCACGGCTACGTCACCGAGTTCCACAAACAGGACAAGTGGATCGGTGGCGGCCTCCTCGCGGGCGCGGCGATCGTGTTCGCGCTCCTCGCCTCATCGCGGCTGTCGCCCTTGGCCTCGCTCATCGGCGGCATCGTGCTCACCGCGACCGGCGTGCTGTTCTTCGTCTCCCAGAAGACGACCGCGGATCTGATCAACCGCTTCCCGCTCAAGGAGCAGCGCGTCACGCTCGCCGGGCTGGAGGAGGAGGGATTTCTCCTCTTCGCCGGCGTCGGGCTCCTGTTCGCCTCGTTCTTCCCCTCCCGCTGGCGGGCGCGCGAAGACGGCGACGCGGACGACGACTACGAGTACGGCCCGCCGGAGACCCGCCGCGAGCCGTACAGCGAGCACGTGGCGGGTGAGACCTTCGGCGGGCGCCACGCGGCCCGGGACGAGCAGCCGACCGTGTACGGCGGGCCGCAGACCGCATACGAACAACCGCAGGCCGCATACGAACAGCCGCAGACCGCGTACGAACAGCCGCAGGCCGGATACGACCCGCAGCGCACGAGCTATGACTCGCCGCTCTACGAACCGACCCGGCAGCAGGAGGCCCCGTACGCCGGACGACCGCCGTTCAGCCCGCCCGACGAGGAGGGCGGCACCCGGGAGATGTACCGCCCCCAGTGACATAGCCGCACCTCAGCCATACCTCGCGCGGTATTGCCGGGCCCGCGCGGCGGCCTGAGGATCGCCGCATGCACACCTACCGTTTGGACAAGCCGGGAGAGATCGACGGGATCGTCCGGCACGAGATCGGCGAACCGGAGCCCGGCCCGGCCCAGATCGTGGTCCGCGTCCGCGCGACCTCCCTCAACCGGCGCGACCTGCTCATCCTCCAGCAGCGTTACCCACTGCCGTCCGCGCCGGGCGTGGTCCCGGTCAGCGACGGCGCGGGCGAGGTCGTCGCGGTGGGCGCGGAGGTGACCCGCTTCCGCACCGGCGACCGGGTCGTCGGCGCCTACTGGCCCCGCTGGCATGACGGACGACTGCGGCCGGAGCTGATCGACCAGTTCGGCTGCACGCTCGACGGCATGCTCACCGAGTACGCCCTGCTGGACGAGCAGTGGGCCGTGTCCGTACCGGAGCATCTGAGCTGGGAGGAGGCGGCCACGCTGCCGTGCGCCGCGCTCACCGCGTGGACCTCCCTGGTCGGCGGCGTCCCGCTGGAGCCCGGGCAGACGGTGCTCACCCTCGGCACCGGGCCGGTCGCCCTGTTCGCCCTCCAGTTCGCCAAGGCGACGGGCTGCCGGGTCGTCGCCACGACCTCCAGCGCGGCCAAGGCCGCCCGGCTGCGGGAGCTCGGCGCCGACCACGTGATCGACTACACCGCGACCCCGCAGTGGTGGCGTGCGGTGCGCGAGGTCACCGGCGGCCTGGGCGCGGACCTCGTGGTCGAGACGAACGGGCGGCCCACCATCGACCAGTCCGTACGGGCCGCCGCGCTGTACGGGCAGGTCGTGCTGCTGTCGGTGCCGACCGTCCCGGCCGGGGCGCCCGGCGCGAACCTGGAGATCTCCGGCGACGCCTACAAGAACTCGCTCGCGACGATCCGGCGCGTCTTCGTCGGCAGCCGCGCGGACCATGAGGCGATGAACCGGGCGATCTCCGCGAACCTCCTGCACCCCGTGATCGACCGCGTCTTCGACTTCGCCGAGGCGCCCGAGGCCTACGCCTACTACCGGGACGGCGCGCCCTTCGGGAAGGTGGTCATCGCGGGCGCCTAGCACGCATCCGGTGGTAGGCCTCCAGGCCGTCGGGCACCCACTCCCACTCGGGCAGGCGGCGTTCGAGCTCCTCCTCGGTCAGGAATGCGTGCCAGGCGACCTCCTCGGCCTGCGGCGACACCGGCAGGTCGCACCGGACCTCGTAGACGCGCGACCACCACGTGTGCCCGGCCGCGCCCTCGTACAGGAACGAGAACAGCGGGGTCGGCCGGGCCAGACCGGACACGCCCAGCTCTTCCTCGGCCTCCCGCAGGGCCGCGTCGTCGTAGGACTCGCCCGCCCCGACCACTCCGCCGACGAACATGTCGTAGCGCGCGGGAAAGATCAGCTTGCCGGCCGTGCGCCGGTGCACGAAGATCCGGTCCTGCCCGTCCCGCACGAGAACGAACGCGCACCGGTGCCGCAGGCGCCGCGCGTACGCCTCGGCCCGTGGCGCCGTGCCGATCACGTTGTCGTGCTCGTCCACGATATCCAGGATCTCCTCGGCCGCACGCGCGGCGATCCGCTCCACGACGCGGAACCGCTGCGTCACCACCCGCGTCCGGTCATCGACCGTGAACTCCGGGTCGCCGAGGGCCGCCCGCATCTCCTCGCCGTGCCAGAACCTCTCGTGCGCGGTACGCCACTCCGCCACCGACGTGTGGCCCTCGCCCTCCTCCATCACGTACGGCAGGTCGACCTCGCCCAGCGTCACGACGCGCACGTCCGTCGTCTCCACCACGGCCACCGGGCGTCCGCCGGAGTCCACGACCACGGACCGCTCCCCGGCGGCGGGCAGCGGCTCGCCCAGCCGCTCGTACTCCTCCCACAGCCCGGTGGTGGCCGTCTTCGCCCCGGACAGGACGGCGACGACCAGCCGGTCGCGCAGCGGTCCCGGGAAGGCCAGTTCGAACCGGGGCAGATCCTCGTGCGGCATGGCCACAGGGTAGAGGCGCCGGGCGTGGCGGACGGGAGGTCACGGGGTAAGGTCCCATCGTGACCGAGCACACAATGCAGTCATCACAGGACGAGCCAGGCCACCCTCACCTGGCCGAACTCCGCGAGACGGTCGAGCGTGGCGGGGCGGCGAAGTACCACGACGCCAACGCCGCCAAGGGCAAGCTGTTCGCACGCGAGCGGATCGCGTTGCTCGTCGACCCGCTGTCCTTCGTCGAGGACGGCATGTACGCCAACGCGCTCGCCGAAGACCTCCCGGCCGACGGCGTGATCACCGGTACCGCCACGATCCAGGGCCGCCCGGTCGCCCTCATGGCCAACGACTCGACGGTCAAGGCCGGCTCCTGGGGCGCGCGCACGGTCGAGAAGATCATTCGGATCATCGAGCGCGCCTACCGCACCCGCGTCCCGATGATCTATCTGGTCGACTCCGCCGGCGCGCGGATCACCGACCAGGTCGAGATGTTCCCCGGCCGCCGCGGCGCCGGGAGGATCTTCCACACCCAGGTGCGGGCGAGCGGCTCGATCCCGCAGGTCTGCGCGCTGTTCGGGCCGAGCGCGGCGGGTGGCGCGTACATCCCCGCCTTCTGCGACTTCGTGGCGATGGTGGACGGCAACGCCTCGATGTACCTCGGCAGCCCGCGCATGGTCGAGATGGTGGTCAAGGAGCAGACGACGCTGGAGGAGATGGGCGGGGCGAAGATGCACTGCTCGGTCTCCGGCTGCGGGCACCTCCTGGCCAAGGACGAGCGGCAGGCCCTGGACGCCGTACGGGACTTCCTGTCCTACCTGCCGTCACACTTTGAGCAGGAGCCGCCGGCGGCCGAGGCGCGCGACCCCAAGCCGGTCGACCTGCGGGGGCTCGTGCCGACCAGCGAGCGGGTCGCCTTCGACATGCGGCGCTACGTCAAGGGCCTGCTGGATGAGGACTCCTTCTTCGAGATCCACAGCCTGTGGGCGCGCGAACTGGTCGTCGGTTTCGGCCGGCTCGAGGGCCAGGTCGTCGGTGTGGTCGCGAACAACCCGATGTTCAAGGGCGGCGTGCTGTTCGTCGACTCCGCGGACAAGGCGACGCGGTTCATCCAGCTCTGCGACGCTTTCAACGTGCCGCTCCTGTTCTTGTCCGACGTGCCCGGTTTCATGGTCGGCACGGCGGTCGAACGCCAGGGCATCATTCGTCACGGGGCAAAAATGATCTCAGCGGTCTCAGAGGCCACAGTGCCCAAGATATGCATAGTCGTCCGAAAGGCCTATGGGGCCGGCCTGTACGCCATGGCGGGTCCGGGCTTTGACCCCGACGCCACAATTGCGTTGCCTACCGCGAAGATCGCTGTCATGGGCGCCGAGGCAGCCGTGAACGCCGTCTACTACAACAAGATCATGGCGATCGAGGACGCCCGGGAGCGCGAGGCGTACGTCGAGAAACTCCGCGCCGAGTACGAGCGGGACATCGACATCGTCCGGCTGGCAGGCGAACTCGTGATCGACGCGATCGTCGAGCCGGAGGAGCTCCGGAACGAACTCGCCGGTCGCCTCGCCGCCGCCCGAGGAAAGGATCGATCTTTCTCGCATCGCCGACACGGAGTCACGCCGGTCTGAAGGTCGTTCCAATTACCGCTCATTAGCTCGGATTTGGCGCGTTCCTAGGAGCTCTATGACTGGCAAATCGCAGGTCAAGCCCCCTCTAGTACGGAGGAAACGTTCTTGAATAGCTCTACGATCGGCTCATGACCTCAGTACTGCTCGCCGAGGACGACACGTCCATCTCCGAGCCTCTCGCCAGAGCGTTGCGGCGGGAGGGATACAACGTCGAAGTCAGTCCCGACGGTCCGCAGGCCCTCGAACGGGCGCTGGGCGGCGGGGTGGATCTGATCGTGCTCGACCTAGGTCTTCCCGAACTCGACGGCCTCGAGGTGGCCCGCCGCGTCCGGGCGGAGGGCCATGGTGTGCCGATCCTCATCCTCACCGCCCGCGCCGACGAGGTGGACACCGTTGTGGGTCTCGACGCCGGGGCGGACGACTATGTGACCAAACCGTTCCGTCTGGCGGAACTCCTCGCCCGCGTCCGGGCCCTGCTGCGCCGCGGAAGCACCGAGACGCCGATCGTGCAGGGAGTGCGGATCGACGCCGAGTCGCGACGCGCGTGGATGGGCGACCAGGAGTTGCAGCTCACGACCAAGGAGTTCGACCTGCTGCGCGTGCTCGTACGCGACGCCGGCAAGGTCGTCACCCGTGAGCAGATCATGCGCGAGGTGTGGGACACCAACTGGTGGGGTTCCACGAAGACCCTCGACATGCACATCTCCTGGTTGCGCCGGAAACTCGGTGACGACGCGGGAAGCCCTCGCTACATCACGACCGTGCGCGGAGTCGGATTCCGCTTCGAGCGCGGCGACTGACAACGGCGGACCGTGACGTGAACCACGGCATCACGTCACGGTCGGAAGAGAGGGACCCCCATGAGGCGACGTCTGCTGCTGTCGACGCTCGCCGTCGCAGTCGTGGCCGTACTCCTGCTCGGCATCCCGCTGGCCTACTCCACCGAGCGCCTGATCTACGACGAGGCCCAGCAGCAGGTCGAGCGCGAGGCGGCGACCGTCGTCGCGGGCGTCAACCTGCGCGAGGAGCTGCGTCAGTCCATCACCGGTGACCAGATCGCCAAGGAGTTCCCGGGCCGCTACATCGTGGTGACCATGGCCGACGGCACGCAGATCACCGCCGGCAACGCTCCGGCCAAGGGCGACCATGTGATCACGAAGATGGCGGCGAACGACCGCGGCATCCACGTCCAGGTGTCACGGGACGCGGGCGACGTCGAGGCGGACGCCGTGCGGACGTTCCTGCTCATCGGCAGCCTCGTCGTGCTCGGCGTGGGCGTGGCGGTCGGGCTCGCGATGGTGCAGGCGCGCAAGCTGACGCTGCCGCTCATCGACCTGGCCGAGACCGCCGACCGCCTCGGGTCCGGCAACGCACGGCCGCGACGCCGCCGCTACGGCGTGCCCGAGGTCGACCGCGTGGCGGAGGTCCTCGACCGCAGCGCGGTGCGCATCGCCGACCTCCTCGCCGCGAGCCGGGAGTTCGCCTCCGACGCCAGCCACCAGCTGCGCACGCCGCTCACCGCGCTGTCGATGCGGCTGGAGGAGATGATCGAGGCCGCGGAGTACCCCGATGTCGTACGCGAGGAGGGCGTCGCCGCCGCAGCGCAGGTGGAGCGGCTGGCCGCCGTCGTCGAGCAGCTCCTCGCGCGCGCCAAGCACGACCCGACCGGTGACGCGATCCCGATCGGGGTGGATGAGATCGTCGCGCAGCAGGTCAAGGAGTGGGAGCCGGTCTTCCGCCGCGAGAACCGCCGGATCGGCATGTCGGGCGTCCGGGGGCTGACCGCCGTGGTCAGCCCCGGCGGCCTGTCGCAGATCGTCGCGACGCTGCTGGACAACTCCCTCGTCCACGGCGACGGCGAGGTCACCATCCACACCAAGGAGACGCCGATCTCGATCGTCGTGGAGGTCGGCGACGAGGGCGCCGGGGTGCCGCCCGAACTCGAACGCCGGGTGTTCGACCGCAACGTCAGCGGCCGGCAGGGCACCGGCCTGGGGCTCTACCTGGCGCGTTCCCTGGCCACCGCCGACGGCGGACGGCTGGAGCTGATCCGGGCACGCCCGGCGACCTTCGCCATCTTCTTGCGCAAGCGCGAGGAGGCGCTGCTCGCCAGGGAGCGCGTCGTCAGCGGCCCCGCGTAGGGGGCGCGACGGATATCCCGTCGCGCGGCCAGACGGCGTACGGACGCGCGCGTATCGATGGTCGGGCCGTCAGTCGGTGAGGGAGGCGTCCCAGCCCGGCTGCACGACGCGGCCGTTGGCATCCGGCTGGGACGGGTCGCCGGCGATCAGCTCGATGGAGAACCAGTCGACGTCGGTGAGGCTCGTCTTCCAGGTCTGTTTCTTCGGCCACGCGTCGGTCGCGCTGTTCGGGCCGCCGACGACGAGTGCGTCCTTGACCTCGCCGCCGCCCTTGTTGGAGTGCGCGGCGATCCGGTAGGTGAGGGTGTTCGTCGAGTCGTACGCGATGCCCCAGATGTTGAGCGAGCCCTTGGGGCAGGTCCGGGTGTACCGCTCGCCGACCTTGAGCGGGGGAATTCCTCCGTACACGTCTACCTCCGTGTTCGGGCGCCCGCCGTCGGCGAGCTGGTCGATGGTGAGTGTCGAGACGCTGGCGTCGTACTCGCCCTTGAACGCGCTGGAGAACTGCCAGATGTGCGGGCGGCTCCAGCCGCAGGTCAGACCGCTGGGCAGCCACGGCGCGAAGGTCGTGGGCCACGTCGAGGTCGCCTTGGAGGTCGGGTACTGCGGGTACCACCAGAACGGGTACTCGGCGGCGAGGCCGCGCCCGGTGCCGTTGGTCGCGTAACCGCCGCCCAGGTAGATGCCGTACGTGATGCCGGGTGCCTGGTCGCGGATCCGGTCCGCCCAGGCGACGGCCCAGGCGTGGGTCTTCGCCTGGTTCAGATCGGACGCCTCCAGGTCCAGCCACAGCGACTCGCCGGCGACCGGCCGTACGACGTCCAGGAACCGGTCGGCCTGCGATCGCGCCGACGACGCCTCCGGACGCGCGAAGTGGTACGCGCCGCGGTGCCGGGCCCGCTGCTTCGCACTGGCGTACTGGGCGCGGAACCTGCTGGAGGTGTACGACGAGCCCTCGGTCGCCTTGACGAACACCGCGTCCGCGGCCGGGACCGTGCTGCCCTGGTAGGCGCTCACGTCGTACAGGTGCAGGAGGCTCATGGCTGGATGAACCAGTCGTCGTCGGCCGCGGCGACGAAGGACCACCACTCGGCGAACCCGACGACCTGGCCGTCGAACGGCCGGTTCACCAGTTCGTACCGGTCGTCGTGGTTGCCCTCGTAGACGTGTAGCCGGCCGCCTTCGTGCTCCTTCAGGACGCCGACGTGGTTGTCGTCGGGTCCGGTGCCCCGCCAGTCGTAGAAGACGATGCGGCGTGGCTTCGGCGTCATGGACACACGGCCCATGGCCGACATGCGGTCGTGCCAGTTCTGGACGTAGGCGTCGCTCTTGTGCAGGCCGCCGATCGCCGCCAGGCCGCCGGGGATCTGCGCGATGCAGTAGATCGCCGAGGACGCGCACCAGTCCGCCCTGGCGTAGATGGTCGTCTTGGGCGGCTGGGCGTCCAGCCATTTGCCGTAGCTGGTCGTGCCGTCGGCCGCCTCGTGCCGGCCGACCTGGTCTTCGCAAACGTCGAGGATGTCGATCATGTCACTCACATCCGATCTGCGATGGACCGTCGACCTTACTTGACCGACGCGCGCAGATGAGTCAGCGAAGCCAGTAAAGGCATGACTCGCACACGAGACGCGAGACAGCGCTACAATCCGCCGATTTCCCTCATTCCCCGCATGCGGCGGTGTACGGGGACGGGTGGTCGGCGAGGCGGCGAGGCGGCGAGGCGGCGAGAAACGCTCAGCGGGAACGCTTGGCGAGGCCGGCCGGCACCGGCTCGGGCTTGGGCTCGGGCTCGTCGGCGGTCTCCGCCGCGGCCTCGGCCTCGGTGCCGGTCTCGGCGTCGGCCTCGGGCAGGCCCGTGTGGGGGTCGACCGGCGGCGCGGACGCGGGCAGGAAGACCCACTTCTTGTACGCCCAGTAGCGGAACAGCGTGGCGGCGCCGGTGCCGACGACCTGCGCGGCGTTGTACGCGATGCCGCCGTGCAGGCCCAGGACGTAGTGCGTGACGCCGATGAACACCCAGGTGATGAACAGGGCGACGCCGTTGAGCACGAAGAACAGGACGTACTCGCGGCCCAGGCCGCTGGTGTCGCGGTGCCGGAAGGTCCAGTAGCGGTTCGCGAAGTAGGAGAACGTCGTCGCGACGACGGTGCCGATGCCGAAGGACGTCAGCGGCCCCACCCCGAGGACCAGGTGCAGGGTGTCGGAGATCCCGATGGTGATGACGAAGTTGAGTACGCCGATCACGCCGAACTTTGCCAGCTCGTGAACGAGGTGGGCGAATCGTCGGTACAGATTTACGGCGATTCTCACTAAGGGAGACCTTTCATTCGCGGTCGCGGTTGATCGCGCATCCTCGGCAGGCCCGCAACTCTCCTTACCCCCGGCATGACGAGGATAGACGGCGTTCGTGGCAGCATGTGCCTGTGGTCCCAGATTCTGGCAGCCGCCGACCGCGGCCGTCCGGGGTATGACGGGATCAGGCTCATGTCTCTCCGACCGAGGTGATCATGGACTACCGGCTCGACGACGAGCACGAGACCCTGCGCAAGACCGTCGAGGAGTTCGCCCGCGACGTCGTCGCTCCACAGGCCGAACGACTGGACGCGGACGAGGAGTTCCCGTACGACATCGTTCGCCAGATGGGCGAGATGGGCCTGTTCGGGCTGCCCTTCCCCGAGGAGTACGGCGGGATGGGCGGCGACTACTTCGCCCTCTGCCTGGCGCTGGAGGAGCTGGCGCGCGTCGACTCCTCCGTGGCGATCACGCTGGAGGCCGGGGTGTCGCTCGGCGCGATGCCGATCTACCGGTTCGGCACCGAGGAGCAGAAGCGCACGTGGCTGCCCGACCTCGTGACGGGCCGCGCGCTCGGCGCGTTCGGGCTCACCGAGCCGGGCGGCGGCACCGACGCCGGCGCCACCCGCACCACCGCCAAGCCGATCGACGGCCAGTGGGTGATCAACGGCACGAAGTGCTTCATCACCAACTCCGGCACCGACATCACCCGCCTGGTGACGGTCACCGCCGTCACGGGCGGCGAAGGGCCGGCCCGGGAGATCTCCTCGATCATCGTCCCGACGCCGCACGAGGGCCTCACCGTGGCGCCGAAGTACTCCAAGGTCGGCTGGCACGCCTCCGACACACGTGAGCTCTCCTTCAACGACTGCCACGTGCCCGCCGAGAACCTCCTCGGCGAACGCGGCCGCGGCTACGCGAACTTCCTGTCGATCCTGGACGAGGGGCGCATCGCCATCTCCGCCCTCGCCACCGGCCTCGCCCAGGCCTGCCTCGACGAGTCGATCAAGTACGCCAAGGAGCGCACCGCCTTCGGCACTCCGATCGGCAAGAACCAGGCCATCGCCTTCAAGATCGCCGACATGGAGGTGCGCACGCACACCGCGCGGCTCGCGTGGTACCGCGCGGCCGAGCGGATGATGCGCGGTGAGCCGTTCAAGAAGGAGGCCGCCATCGCCAAGCTGCACTCCTCCGAGATCGCGGTCACCAACGCCCGTGAGGCCACCCAGATCCACGGCGGCTACGGCTTCATGAACGAGTACCCGGTCGCCCGGCACTGGCGCGATTCCAAGATCTTGGAGATCGGCGAGGGCACCTCCGAGGTACAGCGCATGCTCATCGCCCGTGAGCTGGGCCTCTGAGGGCTCGATAGGCTGCGGGGGTGACGGACAGGCAAGGTATTCCCGCGGTCGGCATGGTGGGCGGCGGCCAGCTCGCCCGCATGACCCAGCAGGCGGCGATCGGTCTCGGCGTGACGCTGCGCGTGCTCGGCGAGGGCATCGACGCCTCCGCCGCACGGGTGATCTCCGACGTCCGCGTCGGTGACCACCGTTCCCTCGACGACCTGCTCTCCTTCGCCAAGGACAGCGACGTGGTGACGTGGGACCACGAGCACGTCCCGGGCGAGCGCATCAGGGCGCTGGAGGAGGCCGGGGTGGCGTGCCGTCCCGGCTCCGCCGCGCTCCTGCACGCTCAGGACAAGCGCGTGATGCGCGAGCGGCTGAGCGGGCTGGGGGTGCCCGTACCACGGTTCGCGCCGGTCGCGAGCCTGGCGGACGCCGAGAAGTTCGGAGCCTGGCCGCTCGTGCTCAAGGCCGTCCGCGGCGGCTACGACGGCAAGGGCGTCTGGATCTGTGAGAACCCCGCCGAGGCCCGCGAGGTGATCGAACGGGCCGCGGCCGAGAGGGTTCCGCTGCTGGCCGAGGAGCACGTGTCGTTCCGCCGCGAGCTGGCCGCCCTGGTGGCGCGCTCGCCGTACGGCCAGGGCGCGGCGTACCCGATCGTGGAGACGGTGCAGCGCGACGGGATCTGCCGTGAGGTGATCGCGCCGGCGCCCGGCCTCGCCCCCGACCTGGCCGAGGAGGCCCAGAGGCTGGCCCTGGACATCGCCGACCGGCTCGGCGTGACGGGCCTGCTGGCGGTCGAGCTGTTCGAGACCGCCGACGGCGTGCTGGTCAACGAACTGGCCATGCGGCCGCACAACTCCGGGCACTGGACGATCGAGGGCGCGCGCACCTCGCAGTTCGAGCAGCACCTGCGCGCGGTGCTCGACCTGCCGCTGGGCGACACGCGGCCGACCGCTCCGTACACGGTGATGGCCAACGTCCTCGGCGGCGACGAGCCCCAGATCTATCCGCGCTACATCCACGTCATGGCGCACGACCCGGGCGTGAAGGTGCACTTCTACGGCAAGGACATCCGGCCGGGTCGCAAGATCGGGCACGTGACGGCGCTCGGCGACGACCTGGACGACGTACGCGAACGGGCGCGTCACGCGGCCGGCTACCTGAGGAACGGGCCGCGATGAGCGTCGGCGTGGTGATGGGCAGCGACTCGGACTGGCCGGTCATGAAGGCCGCCGCCGAGGCGCTGGAGGAGTTCGGCGTGCCGTACGAGGCCGACGTGGTCTCGGCGCACCGGATGCCGCACGAGATGATCGCGTACGGCTCCGAGGCGGCCTCGCGCGGCCTCCAGGTGATCATCGCGGGCGCCGGCGGCGCCGCGCACCTGCCGGGGATGCTCGCCTCCGTCACGCCGCTGCCGGTGATCGGCGTGCCGGTGCCGCTGAAGTACCTCGACGGCATGGACTCCCTGCTGTCGATCGTGCAGATGCCCGCCGGGGTGCCGGTGGCGACCGTCGCGGTCGGCGGGGCCCGCAACGCCGGCCTGCTGGCCGTGCGCGTCCTGGCGGCGAGCGACGCGGACCTGCGGGGGCGGATGGAGGAGTACCAGCGCGACCTGCACGCCGTGGCCCACCGCGAGGACGAACGCCTCCGCGAGGCCGCGGACTGAGCCCCTCGGCCGGG
>NZ_JBHLZP010000039.1:0-29694 GCF_042429965.1 Actinoallomurus acaciae | reverse complement strand
GCCGCGCCCCAGGGCAGCAGCGCGCCGACGCCGGGGGGCGCCAGCGGCAGGCCGATGTCGCTCGAGCCGACGACCTCCAGGGCCAGGCCGCCGAGCGCCTGCCCCGCCTGGCCGCCGACCATCGCGCCCGCCATCTGCCTCACCATGCCGACGAGCGGCCCGGCCACGGCCTGCATCTCCTCGGGCATCGCCGAGCCCATCGACTCGACCATGCGGGCGGCCATCGGGTCGCAGATCGTCGACCACACCGGCAGGGTGTGCTCGATCCACTCGGATCGGCTCCACGCCTGCGGGGTACGAATACCGGCGGGATGGGTTGTCACCTCGTCCAGCCACAGGTCCGCCAGGCGCAGCGCCTCGACGACCGCGCGGCGCTGGGCGTCGAGCACGGACGGGTCGCCCTTCTCGGCCACCTGGTGACGGGCGATGTCCTTGGCGAGATCCCAGTTCAGCGGGCCGCCACCGGAGGACTGGTTGGAGAGCATGTCGGCGAACTGGTGCAACATGGCGGCGAAGTCCTGCATGTTGCCCGCACCGAACGGACCCTGCTTTCCAGGTTCGTTCTCGTCTCCGGGCTCGCCCGGGCGGTTGAACCCGAAGGGGATGTCACTCACGAGAACTCCTTCACCGATCCCACACGGAGGCGTTTTTGGTCCATGACTCATCATGGGCCCTCCGTCGTCGGAGGGGAGACCGGGGCTCGCGCTCTTTCGTTCGCTCGCCGTGGGCCCTCCTCCGTCGGGGGAGAGACGAGGGCGCGTGCCTTCCGGTTCGCTCGCTCCGCTCGCTCACAGGCTCTACCTCGTGCAGGATGAATAGGTCACAACCTTCACGTTATCCGGTCGCAGCCCGGGGGCGTGCGATAGGAGGACTCGCTCGACTTGAGTACACGACAGGTTCGCCCACGGCGTAGCGCGGGCCCCGTCGTCGCCGTCACGGGGGCGGCGGACGGCATCGGGCGCGCGCTGGTCGCCCGGCTCGCCGCTTCGGCGGACGTCAGAAAGGTCGTCGCCCTGGACGACCATCGGGGAGACGTGCCGGGAGTCACCTGGCGGGTCGTCGACATCCGTGATCCACAGCTCACCAGCCGCATCTCCGACGTCGACGTGATCGTTCACCTCGACGTCGACCAGTCACCGGAGACCGGTCACCGCGAGCGCCGCGCGTACAACGTCCGCGGCGCGCAGACCGTCATCACCGCCGCGGCGGCGGTACGCGTCCGCCGGGTGATCCTGGTGACGAGCGCCATGGTCTATGGGGCCGAGGAGGGCAATCCCGTGCCTCTCCCGGAGGACTCGCCGCCGGCGGCCGAGTTCGACGACGGCATCGTCGGCGACTTCCTGGAGATCGAGGAGCTCGCCGGCATGGCGCCGGTGGCGCACCCCGGCATGACCGTCACGGTGCTTCGCCCGGCGGCCCTCGTCGGACCGGGCATCGACACGGTCGTGACCCGCCACTTCGAGGCCCCGCGCCTGCTCACCGTCAAGGGGACCGCGCAGCGCTGGCAGTTCTGCCACGTCGATGACCTGGTCACCGCCCTCGAACTCGCCGTCTCCGGCCAGGTCTCCGGCCGGTTCGCGGTCGGCTGCGAGGGCTGGCTGGAGCCGGAGGAGGTCGAGGAGATCACCGGGCGGCGGCGTTTCGAACTGCCCGCGGCGATCACCTTCGGCACCGCGCAGCGTCTGCACCGCATCGGGGTCACTCCGGCGCCCGCCACCGACCTGCACTACGTCGTCTACCCGTGGGTGGCCGACTGCGCCACCCTGCGCACGGCCGGCTGGAAACCCTCGCGCGACAACGCAGAGGCGCTGAACGCGCTGCTCGAGGAGGTCGCGGGCCGCCACGCGGTCGTCGGCCGCCGGCTGGCGCGCAAGGAGGCGACCATGGCCACCGCGGCGGGCGCGACCGTCGCCGTCATCGGCACCGCGGCGATCGTCCGCCGGGCGCGGAGGAAACGTCGCGGATAGTTCGGCGGCCTCGCCGTTGCGGGCTCCCTCGGCGGGAGCCCTCGCACCTGCGGGCCTGACCGCGCGTCCTGGCTCGCAGAGGCCATGACGGGCGCGGTCTGAGCGCCTGGAGTGGCGAGGTAGCGTTCCTCAGGTGAACGTGATCCGGCTCGCGGAACTCCGTGACACGCCGCTGTCCGTCGACGAGGTGCTCGCCGCCGTCGCCGACGCGGGCGCGGGCGGCACGGCGATCTTCGTCGGCACCGTACGCGACGAGGACCACCGTCGCGCGGTGTCCGGACTGGGCTACACGGCGCACCCCCAGGCCGCCGACCGGCTGCGCGTCGTGATGGAGAAGGTCGTCGCCGACTACGAGGTGCGTGCCATCGCCGCCGTGCACCGGGTGGGCGACCTCGCCGTCGGTGATCTCGCGGTGGTCGTCGCCGCGGCCTGCCCGCACCGCGCGGAGGCGTTCGAGGCCTGCCGCACGCTGATCGACGATCTCAAGACCGAGGTCCCGATCTGGAAACACCAGGTCTTTGCCGATGGCGGAGACGAATGGGTGGGGATTGGGTGATTTGTCGCCCGAGATACTGGTTACGTAAGTGGTGACCGGTTTTCGGGAGGTGACGCCGCATGTCCGTCCTGGCGTGGTGGGTCGTCCCGGTGACCGTCGCGCTGATCGTGGGCGCGCTCATCCGTATGTGGGGACGACGACCTCGTTTCCGGCGCAGTTTCGAAGAGGTCGAATACTTCCGGCGCTTCCTTGACGCGCTGAAACGGAACAGCGCCGACAGGGCCCGGCGGGGCGGTCGATCGACCGCGTAGGCTTCCGGCATGTCCCGTCGTGCTGCCACCCTCATCTTCGCGAGCGTGCTCATTCTCGTACTGGGCATGGTGGGGGCGTTCATTCCCGTGCCGTACGTCGCGCTGCGTCCCGGGCCCACCACCAACACGCTGGGGCAACTCGGCAAGGTGCCGCTCATCCAGATCAGCGGTGCCAAGACCTACCCCAAGAGCGGGCACCTCAACTTCGTGACCGTCGCGTACCAGGGCGGGCCCGGCAACCGCATCGACCTGTTCACCGCCCTGCGCGGCTGGCTCGACCCCGACGTGGCGATCGTGCCGGAAGAGGCGATCTTCCCCAAGAACGTCTCGACCAAGAAGGTCGAGCAGGAGAACACCGAGGAGATGGCCACCTCCCAGGAGGCCGCCACCGCGGCCGCCCTGCATGAGCTGCACATGCCGACGACCACCACGGTCGTCGTCGACTCGGTGCAGCAGGGCCTGCCCGCGGCGGGCAAGCTGCGGCCCGGCGACCAGATCGTCGCCGTCGACGGCACGCGGATCAAGCAGGTGCCCGAGGTCAGCACGGTGATCGGCAAGCACAAGCCGGGTCAGACGGTGAAGTTCACCATCCGGCGCGCGGGCAAGGACTCCTCCGTCGACGTGGGCACGGTCGCCTCCCCGGACAAGACCACCCCCGGCAAGCCCGTCGTGGGCGTGGTGCTGCGGGAGAAGTTCCAGTTCCCCGTCCAGGTGAAGATCAGCGTCGGTGACGTCGGCGGGCCGAGCGCCGGGCTGATGTTCTCGCTGGGGATCTACGACAAGCTGACCCCGCAGGAGCTCACCGGCGGGAAGTTCATCGCCGGCACGGGCACGATCACCCCTGAGGGCCAGGTGGGGCCGATCGGCGGCATCCAGCAGAAGATGGTCGCCGCGCGTCAGGCGGGCGCCACGATCTTCCTCACGCCCACGCAGAACTGCTCCGACGCCGTGGCCTCCGCGCCCAAGGGGCTCCGGCTCGTACGGGTCGACACCATGCACGGCGCGCTGCAGGCGCTGAGCTCACTGCGCGCCGGGCAGGGATCCGTGCCCGCCTGCCCGTCGAAGTGATCAGCTGAGCGTCGCGGCCAGCGCCTCGGCGAGGGCCGGGACGAGCTCGGGGCCCGACATCACCTGGTCGTCGCTGTCGTGGCCGCGCAGCCGCATCGCCGAGTGCCGGGAGCCGTCGCGCAGCACGCCCACGACGAGCCGTACGTCCTCCCGGCCCGGATGCCGGGCCGCCCAGCCGGTCGGGTCCTCGTCGGGTATGTCGTCCTCCGCGCCCTCGGGCAGCAGGATGCGCTCGACCGCGAGGGCGCAGCCGGCGACGCCGCCCGGCCATTCGATGCCGGCGAGGACGTCGTCGATCGGCTTGTCGACGGGCAGGTCGGGCTGCTCCAGCGCGGCCAGCCGGCCGGGGACGTCCGGAACCCCGAGTCGCCGGGCGAGATCCGGTTCGTTCTCGTGCAGCTCAGGGGCTTCGACCAGGGCATAGAGGCGCGGCGCGGCATCCCAGCCGCCGCCCGCGACATGGCGCTCGAGTTCGACCACGAACTCTTCCAATGGGCTCACCGGTCTATTTTTTCACCGTCCGCACGGGTGTTTTCGCCGGAGGTGGCCGGTCGTGTACGGGAACCCGGGGATGCCTCGGTAAGTTGCCTTCACAGACACCCGGCGAAGGGGGACGGTCGTGAGTTTCCGGAGCCCAGGCTTCAGCGGCCGAGTCAACGTTGGCCGATCGCGGCTCGTGCTGCCCGTGATCCTCACCCTCGTGGTCCTCGTCGCGGCCTTCCTGGCGTTCACCGCGATCTGGACCGACGTGCTGTGGTACCGCTCCGTCGGATTCTCCACGGTGTACACCAAGCAGATCACCACCCGGGTCCTGCTGTTCTTCTCCGGTGGCCTGATCATGGTCGCGCTGCTCGGCGCCAACGTCGTGACGGCCTACCGGCTCCGGCCCGCGTACCGGCCCTCGTCCGTCGAGCAGCAGGGCCTCGACCGCTACCGCACCGTCGTGGACCCCCACCGGCGGATCATCCTCATCGTGATCCTCGGCCTGGTCGGCCTGCTCACCGCGTCGGCCGCCGCCGGCCAGTGGCGCACCTGGCTGGCGTTCCTCAACCGCCAGCCGTTCGGCATCAAGGACCCGCAGTTCCACAAGGACGTCTCGTTCTTCGTGTTCACGTATCCGCTGCTGCGGGTCGTGCTCGACTACCTGTTCACCGCGGTGATCCTCACCTTCATCGCCGCGCTGATCGTGCACTACCTGTACGGCGGCGTACGGGTGCAGGGCGAGGGGGAGCGGGTCAGCACGGCCGCCCGCGTGCACCTGTCGGTGCTGTTCGGCGTGTTCGTGCTCCTCAAGGCCGTGGCGTACTGGTTCGACCGGTGGGGCCTGGCCCACTCCAACCGCGGCGTGGTGACCGGCCCGTCCTACACCGACGTCAACGTGGTGCTGCCAGCCAAGACGATCCTCGCCGCGATCGCCCTGATCTGCGCCCTGATGTTCTTCGCCACCATCATCCGCCGGGGCGCCATGCTGCCGGGCATGGCCTTCGGCCTGCTGGTGCTGTCGGCCATCCTCATCGGCGGCGTGTTCCCGCTGCTGGTCCAGACCTTCCACGTCAAGCCGAGCGAGGCCGACAAGGAGGCCAAGTACATCGGGCGCAACATCGCCGCCACCCGCGCGGCGTACGACGTCGACGGCGCCAAGATCACCGACTTCACCCCGAATGCCAAGCTCTCCCCGGAGCAGGCCAAGCAGGAGACCTCGACCCTGCCCAACGTGCGGCTGCTCGACCCGGCCGTGGTCTCGCCGACGTACCAGCAGCTCCAGCAGATCAAGGGCTTCTACAAGTTCCCCAACCCGCTCGACATCGACCGGTATCCCGACCCCACCGACAACAACGCGCTGCGCGACACCATCGTCGCCGTCCGCGAGGTGGACGGCCCGCCCGCCGGCCAGGTCAACTGGATCAACAGCCATCTCGTCTACACCCATGGCTACGGGTTCGTGGCGGCCCCCGGCAACCAGGTCGACTCCCAGGGCGCCCCCGCCTTCACCGAGAAGAACATCCCGCCGACGGGCACGCTCGGCATCACCCAGCCGCGCGTGTACTTCGGTGAGCGCTCGCCGTCGT
Organism: Actinoallomurus acaciae; assembly: GCF_042429965.1. NCBI lineage: Bacteria > Bacillati > Actinomycetota > Actinomycetes > Streptosporangiales > Thermomonosporaceae > Actinoallomurus > Actinoallomurus acaciae. Next base: position 23,783 of record NZ_JBHLZP010000039.1, on the reverse strand, counting down.
ACTCCATCGTCGGCGGCGCCACCGACCGCGAGCTCGACTACCCCGACGACAAGAGCCCCACCGGCCAGCACAACAACTCCTATGCCGGCAAGGGCGGCGTACCGATCGGATCGGTGTTCAACCGGACGCTCTACGCCATCCGCTTCAAGGAGAAGAACCTCCTGCTGTCCGGCGCGATCAACTCCCATTCGCGCATCCTGTACGACCGTTCCCCGCGCGAGCGGGTGCAGAAGGCCGCACCCTGGCTCAAGGTCGACGGCAACCCCTATCCCGCCGTCGTCGACGGCCGGATCAAGTGGATCGTCGACGGCTACACCACGGCGAGCGACTATCCCTACTCCGAGCGCACGAGCCTCGCCGACGCCACGAGAGACACCAACACCGAGTCCCGCGTGTCCGTCACCGCGCAGGCCGGTGACCGCATCAACTACATCCGCAACTCCGTGAAGGCGACGGTGGACGCCTACGACGGCACCGTCACCCTGTACGCCTGGGACCCGTCCGACCCGATCCTCAAGACGTGGATGAAGGCGTTCCCGGGCACCGTCAAGCCGCGCACGGCCATCCCCGCCGACCTGCTGGCCCACCTGCGTTACCCCGAGGACATGTTCAAGGTGCAGCGGCAGATCCTCGCCAGCTACCACGTCCAGAACCCGCAGGCGTACTACAGCGGACAGGACTTCTGGGCGGTCCCGAACGACCCCACCGGCGAGGGCGCCCTTGAGCCGCCGTACTACCTGAGCGTCAAGATGCCCGACCAGACCAGCCCGGGCTTCGCCCTGACCTCGACGTTCGTGCCCCGCGGCAAGGCCACGAATCTCACCGCCTTCATGGCCGTCGACAGCGTGCCGACGAGCCGGACGTACGGTCAGATCCGTATCCTCCAGGTGCCGCGCAGCCAGGTGACCCCTGGGCCTGAGCAGGTCCAGAACACCTTCGAGAACAATCCGACCGTCTCCCAGCAGCTCACGCTGTTGCGCGGGCCCGGATCGACCACGGTGAGCGGCAATCTTCTGACACTGCCGTTCGGTGGAGGCTTCTTGTACGTCGAACCCGTCTATCTCCAGGCCAAGTCGGGGGCCGGCTCCTACCCGCTGCTGAAACGGGTGATCGTCTCGTACGGGAACGACATCGGGTTCGGCGCGACCCTCGAAGACGCCCTGAACCAGGTCCTCAAGGGCGGAGGCATCACGACGCCGACCGGCCCGCCGCTGCAGTCGTCGGAGGACGTGCGTGCCGCCATCGACGCGGCGAACAAGGCCTACAGCGACGCGCAGAACGCCCTGGCGAAGGGCGACTGGGCGGCGTACGGGGAGGCGCAGAAGCAGCTCAAGGCCGCCTTGGACCAGCTCGCCAAGCTGCGCGAACAGGGGAAGTCGACGCCGTCGGCCAGCCCGTCGCCCCCCGCGTCGAGCGGCTCACCGACCTCACGGGCCACTCCCGCCCCGACACCGACGCCCGGCGGGTAGCGGTATCGATTTGCATAGGAGGGCCCGCTACCCATAAAGTAGAGACACAACGCAACGCGGGGTGGAGCAGTTCGGTAGCTCGCTGGGCTCATAACCCAGAGGTCGTAGGTTCAAATCCTACCCCCGCTACGAGCTGGGGCCCGGCCTGGTCGCAATCCTTTGGATTGCTTCCCGGTCGGGCTCTTCGCTATGTCTGTCCGGGGGGCGACCCCCCGGAGCCCCCCGGTGTGGGGGGTGCCCCCACGCCCCCGGACTTGGCCCTTCGGGCCTCGTCCCCTCAGGGTTTTTGGTTAGGTTAGGTGGGTGGCTATGGGGGTTGGGTCTTGGGTTCGGGAGTCTAGTATTGTGCGTTTTTTGGCGGCTAGGCGGCGGTGGGTGGTTATTGCGGCGTAGTGGGCTAGGTGTTTTGTGGCGGGTCTTGGTTTTTGTTTTGGTTCGTAGCCGTATGTTAGTAGGCGTTCGGTCATTACTGCTTCACATAGTTCCTGTTCCCATGGTTCTAGGTGGGGCTTTTTGTTTTTTGGTTGTTCTGATGTCATTTCTGGGGTGTATTCCTCTGTTAGGAATTTGCATAGGCGGCGTAGTTCGGTTTCCTGGTCGGTGATCAGGTGTTCGTACTGGATCTCTGTGTAGGTTGATGCTGGTAGGTGTTTGGCGGCTGCTCTGCCTGCGTCGATGGCTTGGGTCCAGGTGGCGATTGCGTGGTAGATGCCCATTCGCCACCATGAGGTGCTTTTTAGTTCTGCTACGCATTCTCGGCCGTCGCGGATGACGTGCACGATCTGGGCCTCTGGGAACAGGCGTAGTAGTGCGTCGATGTGCTGGACGTATCCTGGGCGTTTGTCGCCCCAGCGGGGTTTGCCCAGTCTTCGTGCGTACGCGCGCCAGGCGATCTCCAGGGCCGATCCCAGTGTCGGGGGGCCGTTGACGATCTCCTCGGCCACCGTGCGGGGGTCCAGGCCCAGGCCGTCGAAGCGGGTGCCGGCGCCGGCGACGATCCATTCCGCGAGCGCCTGCCGGTTCGGGAGGCGGCGCAGGTCGCCGTACGCGCTCCGATGCTCGTACGCGTCGAGCAGGAGGCGTGTCTCCGGTGGGATCGCGATGCGCGGGTGCGCGCACAGCATGCGCCGCAGCAGCGTCCCGCCCGAACGCGGGCAGCCCAGAATGAAGATCGGCCGGTGCGAGGCCACGAGAAATCACCCCCGGCCGGTAATCCTCCAGGTCAGACGGCTTCCGTACGGGTGCGGCGCCCCCTTGGGTGAGTCCGGCCCAAACCGGCCGTACGCGACAGCGCCCGAAACGGGCGCGGGGCCAGGGGCTCTCACGGCTGTGAACGCCGTGCGGCCGGACATCGGAGCGAAACGGCTCTAGGGTCATCAGCTTGTGAGGTCAGCTCTCAGGCCGCTCGCGGCACGGCGTTTCCGCATGCTGTTCTTTGGCCGGCTGGTGTCTTTTCTTGGCAACGCGATGGCGCCGGTGGCGCTCGCGTTCGCGGTGCTCGACCTGACGGGGTCGGCGAGCGACCTGGGCATCGTGCTGGCCGCGCGCAGCCTGCCCACCGTGGCGCTGCTCCTGCTGGGCGGTGTGTGGGCGGACCGGCTGCCCCGGCACGTCATCCTCGTGGCGTTCTCCCTCGTCGCGGCCGGCACCCAGACGGCCGCGGGCGTCCTGCTGATCGGCGGGAGCGCTCATGTCTGGCAGCTGGCGCTGCTGGAGGCCGCGAACGGGATGGCCGCGGCGTTCCTCGGGCCCGCCTCGCTCGGGGTGGTGCCGCAGACGGTCGCGTCAGGCCTCATCCAGCCCGCGAACGCGCTGCTCCGCCTCGCGATGAACGCCGCGAAGGTGATCGGTGCGGGGCTGGCCGGCGTGGTCGTGGCGGCGTACGGGCCGGGGTGGGCCATCGCGGCGGACGCGGCGACCTTCGCGGCGGCGGCGGTGTTCTTCGGCCGCCTCGCGCTTCCCCGCATCGCCCTGCCGCGGGCGGGCGTACTGGGCGAACTCAGGAGCGGCTGGCGGGAGTTCCGCTCGCGTACGTGGCTGTGGACGATCGTGGTGCAGTTCGCGTTCGTGAACGCGGCGTTCACCGGTGGCTTCAACGTGCTCGGGCCGCTGGTCGCCAAGCGCGACCTGGGCGGCGCGACGGCCTGGGGGCTCGTCGTCGCGTTCGAGGCGGCCGGGTTCATCGCGGGCGGGCTGTCGGCGCTGTGGCACCGTCCGCGCCGGCCGCTGCTGCTCGCGACGTACGGCGTGCTGGCCGGTGTCCCGGTGCTCTTCGCGCTCGCCGCGACCGCACCGGTGGCGGTCGTGCTCGCGGCGGCGTTCGTCGCGGGCATCGGGTTCGAGATCTTCGGAGTGCAGTGGGACACCGTGGTGCAGCACAACGTGCCGCCCGACGCGCTGTCGCGGGTCTACGCGTACGACTCACTCGGCTCGCTGGTCTTCAACCCGCTCGGCCAGACCCTGGCCGGTCCGGCGATGGCCGTGCTGGGGCTCGGCGGGGCCATCGCGCTGAACGGCACCGTCATCCTCACCGCGACGCTCGCCGTGCTGGCCGTCCACGACGTACGGACGCTGCGGGGACACGTGACGGCCTGAGGCCCCACGCGAGCCTTTCAGCGGCCGGTGACCGCGTCGTACGGCGGTGACCGCCCCGAAAGGCGCGGGGCGGTCGAGGCGTGGTCAGCCGAGCCGCTTGCGGGCCTGCCCGCGCACGCGGCGGCGCTGTGACGGGTCGAGCATCAGGTAGCCCGCCGTCGGCACGCCGACGAGCAGCAGCACCCCGAGCAGCTTGATCCAGCCGGGCAGCAGGATGAATGCGATCAGTGCAACGATGACCCCGACGACGACGTATCCGGTGCGTCCCACGATCTTCTCCGTTCCGTGGACTTCGCTGGAAGAACGAGCGAGCACGGCGCCGCTGTTCCTCGAACTACAAGATATATCGTGTCGGCCGAATGCGTCAGACCCGGCGCATGACCGGTCCGCCGCCGAGCTTCTCGAGCACGGCCGCGTGCAGCGACCCGTTGGTGCACACGACGCTGCCGCCGTCGGCGGTCGGCACGCCGGCCAGGTCGGTGAAGACGCCTCCCGCCTCCTCCACGATGACCTGGAGGGCCGCCACGTCCCACAGCGACACCTCGGGCTCGGCGGACACGTCCACGACTCCCTCGGCGACCATCACGTGCGACCAGAAGTCGCCGAAGGCCCGGGTGCGCCAGACGGTGCGGGTGAGGTCCATGAACCCGTCCAGGCGCCGCTGCTCCTCCCACCCCGTGAGGCTGGAGAAGGAGAACGACGCGTCGCGCAGCTCGGTCACGCCGGAGACGCGGCAGCGGGTGGCCTTGGCCAGGCTGCGCCCGGTCCACGCGCCGCCCCCGCGAGCGGCCCACCAGCGGCGGCTGAGCGCCGGCGCGGACACCAGCCCGACCACCGGGTCGTCGCCCTCCATCAGCGCGATCAGCGTCGCCCAGACCGGCACGCCGCGGACGTAGTTCTTCGTCGCGTCGATCGGGTCGATCACCCAGCAGCGTGGGCCGTAGCCGGTACGGCCGTACTCCTCGCCGTGCACCGCGTCACGGGGGCGCGCGCGCTTCAGCGTGTTGCGCAGGATCTCCTCGACCATGCGATCGGCGTCGCTCACCGGTGTGAGGTCGGGCTTCGTCTCGACCCGTAGATCGAGGGCACGAAACCGGCGCGTGGCGACATCGTCGGCCGCGTCCGCCATGACATGTGCAAGGCGTAGGTCATCCGAATAGTCCGCCACGGCGTGCAACGCTATCGCGACACAGGGGTGCGCAGACAGACGGCCCGGCGAACGTGCCAAGATCTTCGGTGGCCGGAGTGGGCGGCGGCACGGATGATCTCGCTGGGCGTTCTGCCCAGACATTAATCGTTTTACAGATCAAAGTTCAGCAAATCATCCAGATTCCGTGTGCACTCTTGCCCCTCGCGGCGACTTCTGTTGTCCTCTCGGATGTGACCCGTCGTCAACGGCGCCGACGGGTCACTGCGTCACTCCGCCCTCAGGTTTCATCGGCGTCGCGGCTCAGCAGGAGCCGGCGCAGCGAGTCCAGCCGCGACGGGTCGGCGTGGCCCGTCGCCACCCAGGCGTCCAGGGCGCAGTCGTCCTGGAGGTGGGTGCAGTGCGGCGGGCACTCCGCGTCGCCCTCGATCAGGTCCGGGAACGCCGCCAGCACGTCGTCCGGCTTGACGTGGGCGAGGCCGAAGCCGCGCACCCCCGGTGTGTCGATGATCCAGCCGTCGCCGTCCGGCAGGGCGAGGGCGATCGCCGACGAGGACGTGTGCCGGCCCCGTCCGGTCACCGGATTGACCGCGCTCACCGCCCGCTCGGCGTCCGGCACCAGGGCGTTGACCAGAGTCGACTTGCCGACGCCGGAATGGCCGACGAGCACGCTCATCCGGCCGGCCAGGTGGGAGCGCAGCTCGTCGACCGGCCGGTCCTTGCGCGTGACGACGTAGGCGACGCCGAGCGGCGCGTACATCTCCTCCAGCGCGTCCGGGGCGGCCAGGTCGGCCTTGGTGAGGCAGAGCAGCGGCGACAGGCCCGCGTCGAACGCGGCGACCAGGCAACGGTCGATCATCCGGGGGCGGGGCGGGGGGTCGGCCAGGGCGGTGACGATGACCAGGTTGTCGGCGTTGGCGACGATGACCCGCTCCACGGGGTCGCTGTCGTCGGCGGTACGGCGCAGGGTCGAGGTCCGCGGCTCGATGCCGACGACGCGTGCCAGCGTGTCCGGGCGGCCCGAGACGTCGCCGACCAGACGGACCTGGTCACCGACGACGACGCTCTTGCGTCCCAGCTCCCGCGCCCGCATCGCCGTCACGGGCTGATCGTCGACCAGGCAGGTGTAACGGCCCCGGTCGACCGCCATCACGAAGCCGCCGACGGCGTCCTCGTGCGCGGGACGACGACGGGTACGTGGCCGGGAGCCGCGGCCCGGACGTACCCGTACGTCATCTTCGTCGAGCCTCGCCCAATCGCGCGCCATGCCTAACGCAGCATCTCCGCCCACAGTTCGCCGAATTCGGGAAGCGTCTTGCCCACCGTCGCGAGGTTCTCGACCTCGACGCCCGGAACGCCCAGGCCGAGCACGGCGGCCGCCATCACCATCCGGTGGTCGTCGTAAGTGTGGAAGACGCCGCCGTGCAGCGGCCGTGGCCGGATCTCCAGGCCGTCGGGATGCTCGCGCACGTCGCCGCCCAAACCGTTGATCTCCGCCGTGAGCGCGGCCAGCCGGTCCGTCTCATGCCCGCGCATGTGCGCGATGCCGCGCAGCCGCGAGGGGCCGTCGGCGAACGCCGCGAGCGCGGCGATCACGCAGCTCAGCTCGCTGACGTCGCCGAGGTCGACGTCGATGCCGTGGAGGGCGTCGCCGCGTACGGTCAGGTCGCCGTCCTCATACGACACCGAGGCGCCCATCGCGGCCAGCAGGTGCCGCAGCTCGTCGCCGGGCTGGGTCGTGTCGGCCGGCCAGTCGCGTACGGTGACCCGGCCTCCGGAGACCAGGGCCGCGGCGAGGAACGGCGCGGCGTTGGACAGGTCGGGCTCGATGTCGATCTCACCGGCGCGCAGCCGTCCCGGCTGGACCCGCCACACGTCGGGCTCGGTCTCCACGGTGGCGCCGGCGTCGCGCAGCATCCGCACGGTCATCGTCAGGTGCGCGCCCGAGGGCACGGGCGGGCCCTCGTGGCGTACCTCCGCGCCCTTGCCGTAGCGGGGCGCGGCCAGCAGCAGGCCGGAGACCATCTGCGACGAGCCGGACGCGTCGATCGTCACCGAGCCGCCCGGCACCGTCCCGGTGCCGCGCACGGTGAACGGCAGGGCGTCGCCGTCGACGTCCGCGCCGAGGACCCGCAGCGCCGACAGGATCGTGCCCATGGGCCGCTTGCGGGCGTACGGGTCGCGGTCGAAGTGGATCTCGCCGGCGGCCAGGGCCGCGACGGGCGGCACGAACCGCATGACCGTGCCGGCCAGGCCGACGTCGACGGCCGCGGGACCGCGCAGCTCGCCGGGCACGACCCGCCAGTCGGCGCCCACGTCGTCCACGGACACGCCGAGCGCGCGCAGCGCTCCGGCCATGAGCAGCGTGTCGCGACTGCGCAGCGGCCGGCGTACCAGCGCCTCGCCGTCGGAGAGCGCGGCGAGGATCAGCGCGCGGTTGGTCATCGACTTGGACCCCGGCAGTGAGACCAGGGCGTCGAGCGGACCGGCCGCCGCGGGTGCGGACCACATCTGAGGCATGACTGAAGGGTACCGGCCGGGGAGGGGGTGAGATCTTGCGGAACGCCGAGGTGCCGCGACGGTCGTGCCCGGGGAATGAGGTGGTAGATCGCGCCCTGAACCGTCAGACCCTCGCTCTACCGTGGCCTGAGAGACCGATGGGACATCCGGTGCGGTCCGCGCACGGGGCCCGGGACGCCCTCGTAGGGGCGGGCTGGTCTCGCCGAGGCGACGGGAGGCGACAGTGGGCGCGAACGTGCGGGCGGCACACGACGTCGAGCCGCGAGAGACCCTGCCACTGCCGCCGGGGCCGTACGACCTGCGCGTCGCGGACCTGCGCGTCCGGTGGCCCGACGGGGAGACGGTGGGACTCGGCGACACCGAGCTGGTCCTGCCGGCCGGCCGACGGGTGGCACTGGTCGCGACCGGCCGAGTCGGCACGTCGGCCCTGGCGGCGGTCCTGCTCCGCTTCATCGACTACGAGGGCACGGCGACCCTGAGCGGCGTGGAGCTGCGCGACCTGGCCGGTGACGACGTCCGAAGAGTGGTAGGACTGTGCGCCCGCGACACGCATGTCCTGTCGGCCACGGTCGCGGAGAACGTACGGGTGGCCCGACCGAACGCGAGCGAGGACGAGGTCACCGCCGCGCTGCGACGCGCGGGCCTCACGCTCCCCCCGGACACCGTCGTGACCGACGACGCCACCCCCGGCGCCGACCGCCAACGCCTCGCGCTGGCACGGGCCCTGCTCGCCGACGTGCCGATCCTGGTCCTGGAGGACCCGGTAGCCGAACGAGACGTACGGACGGCAGCGGAGGACCGGACGTTGCTCCTGATCACACACAGCACGGCCGTCCCCGGCGCCACACCACTCCTCCGCCACGTCGACGAGGTCGTAACATTCGAAGACCGCCCGTAAGGTCCGAGCGCCGCGCTGGCCCTTCGCCACGTGGATGGGGTTGTGACGCTGGGGGACCGTCCGTGAGGTCCCTGGGGCCGCGCTGGTCGTCGGTCATGTGGATGGGGCCGTGACGTTTGGAGACCACCGTGAGGTCCCGGGGGCGCGCGGGTCGTCAAGGCCGCGGCCTCATCCCATCGACGGTGCGCTCCTCGCTCTCTACCAGGTGGCGATGTACGGCGGCGCCGGAGATGCCCCGCGGTGAGGCGGATCGGCGTCATCGGAGGGCGGGCGGGATCGGCCGGGCTCTCGTGGCGGGCCGGTACGGCGGCGCCGACGAGACGGCGGCCGGGTGGTGATCAATGTGAGGTCACGTGAACGGGACCGTGGCGCTCGAGGATCGCCCGTGCGGTCCCCTGGGCCGCACGGGCCCTTCGTCACGGCGACGGGGTCGTGGCGCTCGGGGACCGTCCGTGAGGTCCCGGGTGCCCGCCGGTCGTCGGTCACGTGGGTGGGTGGTGACGTTCGCCGCACGTGGATGTGGCCGTGACTCTCGCAGACCACCCATGAGGTCTCCGGGGCCACGCCGGTCGTCCGGCACGTGGACGGGGTCGTGGCGCTTGGAGACCACTGTGAGATCCCTGGGCCGCGCCGGTCGTCCGTCACATGAATGGGCCGTGGGGCTCGGAGACCCTCATGGGGTCCCAGGCCACACCGGTCCTTCGTCACGGCGGCGAGGTCGTGAAGCTTGGGGATCGCCCGTGCGGTCCCCGGGCCGTACGGGCCCTTCGTCGCGGCGGCGAGGTCGTGACGCTTGGGGTTCGCCCCGTGGGGTCCCAGGCCACACTGGTCCCTCGTCGCGGCGGCGAGGTCGTGACCTTCGGGGATCGCCCGTGAAGTCCCGGGCCTGCGCCGGTCGTCCGGCACGTGGACGGGGCCGTGCGTGGCCGGGAGACCGCACCATGAGCCGTGCGGTCCCTACCTTGAGCCGTGCTCCCTTAGCGGCCGATGCTCACGGCTCGGCGCTGGACGTGGGCGGCGCGCTTGGCCGCCTTGCGGCGGGCGCGTTCGGCTCTGCGGCCGGCCTCGGCCTTGGCGACCGCCGCCTGCAGGCGTGCCTCGCGTAGGTTCGTCTTGGCCGCCTTGACCGGGCGGTGTCGGCTCGGCGCCGCGGCGGCGTACAGCAGCGCGCCGAACAGACCCGCGTTCTTCAGCATCAGGGCGCGTTCGACGCCGCGACGCTCGGAGTCCTCCTCCTTCCAGAACCGGTGCTCGGTGAGCAGCGAGGGCACCATCTCCGCCGCGAGCAGGAGCGTCGTGAGGCGCTCGAACTTCCCGAGGGCGAACAGCGCACCGGCGCCGAGGCCGATCGCGCCCTGGATCCGTACGAGCGTCTCGGGGTCCTTGGACGGCAGCCAGGCCACGCGGTCGGCGAGCGGCTTGAGGACGGGGGCCACCCTCTCCGCGCGGGGGGCCGGATTGCGCAATGTCTCGAGTCCGGTGACCATGAATGGCGCCGCGACTAGCGGGCGCGCGATGGTCCTGATGATCTGCATAACACCGGTCATGCCCATCGAAGGCGCGGTCAAGCGCGGTTCGTGAGAGAGAGCGGTCAGCGGGAGAGAGGGGAGCGCCGGGCGATGTGCGGCCGGTACGCGTCCACACGGGGGCGCCAGGAGCTCGTCGACTTCTTCGGTGTCGAGAGCGACGAGGCGGACGATCTCGAACCGGACTACAACGTCGCCCCGACCAAGCCGGTGCCGGTGGTGTTGACCCGCCGGAGCGGGAGCGGTGGGGGAGGCGAGGGGGCAGCCGTCCGTGGGGCCGATGAGCAGTGGATGCGCCCAGAGCATCGGAGCGAGGTGGGGGGCGAGGGGCGAGCCGCCCGTGAGGAGTGGACCGAGCCGGAGGGGCGGCGCGGGAGCGGAGCGGGTGAGCGGCGGTCGCGGCCAGAGGACCGGAGGGGAAGCAGGACGGCGGGTGAGGGGCGAGCCGTCCGCGGAGGGACTGAGGAGCGGACGCGCCCAGAGGATCGGAGCGGCGCGGGGGGCGAGGAGCGAGCCGCCCATGAGGTGTGGGCCCGGTCGGAGGGCCGGAGCGGGAGCGGGGCGGGGGGTGAGGGACGAGCCGCCCATGAGGTGTGGAACCGGTCGGGCGGCTGGAGCGGGAGCGGAGTGGGTGAGGGCCGAGCCGCCGGTGAGGAGTGGGCCCGGCCGGAGGGCGGGAGCGGGGCGGCGGGTGAGGGACGAGCCGCCCTCGACGCCGGTGAGGAGTGGGCCCGGGCGGAGAACGTGCGTGAGCTGAACATCGCGCGCTGGGGGCTGGTGCCGTTCTGGGCCAAGGACGTCTCGATCGGCGCACGGCTGATCAACGCCCGGGTCGAGACCGCGCACGAGAAGCCCGCGTTCCGGCGTGCGTTCGCGCTGCACCGCTGCATCGTTCCCGCCGACGGCTACTACGAATGGCAGGCGGCCGGCGGCGGTTCCAAGCAGCCGCACTTCATCCGCCCCGCCGACGGGGGTGTGCTGGCGATGGCCGGGCTGTACGCGGTGTGGCGGTCACCGGACGCGGCCGGCGGGCGGCTGCTCAGCTGCACGATCCTGACCACCGAGGCGACCGACGACGTGGGCCGCATCCACGACCGGATGCCGATGCTGGTGGAGCCGGAGCGGTTCGCAGCGTGGCTGGACCCGGATCTCACCGATCCTGAGGAGGTCCGGTCGCTGCTCGTCCCGGCCGCGGAGGGGCGGCTTGAGTCGTACCCGGTGTCCACCGCGGTGAACAAGGTGGCAAATAACGGCCCGGAACTGGTCAGACCGCTGCCTCAAATGGGTACTTCTTCAGTATCTCCCCTCACCCTCTTCTGACCGCGCGTCGGAGGTGCGCATGGCTCTGGACACCGCGCGCAAGCGCCTCGACGAGATGCTCGCCGACCTTGAACGGTCGATCACGGCCGTACAGGAGGAGCATCCGGAGGCCGAACACCACACGGCCGACGCGGGGGCGAGCCTGTCGGACACCGACCGGGTCGACGCCGCCCTCGCGGCGTTGCGCCGTCAGCGTGCCGAGGTGCTCGCGGCGCTCGCGCGCGCCCACGAGGGCACGTACGGCAAATGCGTGGACTGCGGCCTGCAGATCCCCGAGGTCCGCCTGGAGGCCCGCCCCGAGGCGGCCCGCTGCGTCGCCTGTCAGGGGAAGCACGACCGACTCCACCGGTAGTGCCGGTGGAGTCTGAGACGGCCGTTACCCGGTCTTCTTGATCGCGCTGGCGACGAGGTGGATGCCGACCGGCTCGTCGGCCTGCGGAGCGGTCAGCTCGGCGCGTACGAGACGGGTGAGCGACTCGGGGCTGGCGTTCAGCACGTGCTCCACGGTCGAGGGCGACAGCGCCGTGCGCGGCCGGATCCACTCGACCTCCAGGCCGCACTCGGTGAGCAGGTCGCGCAGCTGCTCGACGCCGAAGCACCGGGTGATCGTGCCGTCCGGCCAGGGCACCAGCATGACCTCCGAGCGCGGCACGTCGGACAGGTGCGCCCAGTAGTTCTGCTCCGCCAGGATGGCCATGCCCAGGACGAGGGAGTCCACGCTCAGCAGCACCCGGCCGCCGGGGCGCAGCACGCGGGCGATCTCCGCGACGACGTTCTCGGTGACGAGGTGGCGCGAGAGCATGCGCCCCTCGGCCACGACGGCGTCGAACGAACCGGGGGAGAGGAAGCCGAGAGAGGACGCCTCCGCGACGATCGTGCGGGTGCGCCGGGGCTGCGGCGTGCCGCGAGGAGCGTCGCGGACCTCGACCACGGTGTGGCCCGCGTGCGCCGCCTGGTCGGCGTAGCGGGTCTGGGGCCCGGAAAGGTCGAGCACCCGTGACGGTCTGCGGGGCAGCCATCGGGACAGCTGCGCGGCCGCCACGGCCCAGTAGAACGTCCAGTAGCTCGCGAGCGACTCGGACTCGCCGACTGCGGGATGCTTCGCCGGAATGGACAGCACGGCGGCTCCTCGGGGATGCATTTCTCCCAATCCTTCCCTGTTGGCGGTACGAGCTCACACTTCATGCCGATGTGCCGGAGCATTCCCCCGCTCCTGGGAATCCCGCGGGCGCGTGGCGCGTTGCACAGCGTCATAACGGACACTGGCCTGCGAAAGTTCGAGGTGATGATGGCCGTCTTGCTGGCGGACCGGCGCGATGCGCCGGCGGTGCACCCGCTATCGTCTGGAGCGTATGGTTTCGGTGCTGGTCTCGAGGCCGGCACGCGCGCTACGGAGGGGGTGGGTCAGGTACCCGAGGCAGTGGAGACTCTGGAGCAGCGCAGTCGGCGCTTCGAGCGCGACGTGCTTCCGTTTCTCGACCAGCTTTACTCCGCCGCGCTGCGCATGACGCGCAACCCCGCGGACGCGGAGGATCTGGTCCAGGAGACGTTCGCCAAGGCGTTCGGCTCCTTCCACCAGTTCCAGGAGGGCACCAACCTCAAAGCCTGGCTTTACCGCATCCTCACCAACACCTTCATCAACTCCTACCGCAAGAAGCAGCGGGAGCCGAAGCAGTCGGCGTCGGAGGAGGTCGAGGACTGGCAGCTCGCACGGGCCGAGTCGCACACCTCGACCGGCCTGAAGTCCGCCGAGGCCGAGGCCCTCGAGCACCTTCCCGACTCCGATGTGAAGCGGGCCCTGCAGGCGCTGCCCGAGGACTTCCGGATGGCGGTCTACTTCGCGGACGTCGAAGGCTTCGCGTACAAGGAGATCGCCGACATCATGGGCACTCCTATCGGTACCGTGATGTCCCGGCTGCACCGCGGCAGGCGGCAGCTGAGGTCGATGCTCGAAGACTACGCGCGTGATCGCGGGCTCGCCCGCGCGAACGGGTCCGGGCGCAAGGAGGACGCATGAGCGACCGGACGCCCGCGCACCCTGGTGAGGTGGCGAAATGAGCTGCGGAAAGCCTCATGAGACCCCCTGCACGGAGGTCCTCGCCCGTATCTACTCCTACCTGGACGGCGAGCTGGACGAGCACGGGTGCTCCGACATCAGGCAGCACCTCGACGAGTGCGGTCCCTGCCTGCGGGAGTACGGCCTGGAGGAGTCGGTCAAGAAGCTCGTGCACAAGAGTTGCGGCTGCGACCCGGTGCCACAGGATCTCCGGGCGAAGGTGCTTGGGCGAATCGAAGAGGTTCGCGCCAATCTCGTCGAATGACCGACTTTGCAGCTCATGGGCGAGACCGCCGACCGTAGGTGACGATTCATTCACGCTTTGCTCACGTTTCCTCGCGCGTCTGCGTGAGCGGGGGCTGTCGGGTTAGGCTTACCACCGATTCTTCCGGCGTCGGATCCGAGGCGGGCGGTGAGTCAGGGATGAGGGGCTCCCGGAGCCGGAGCCCGACGGGGAGGCGGAGAAAGATGCGTCAAGGCGTGTCCTGGAATTAGCCCATAACCTGTGGGGGCGGCATTGCGTGGACTTCCCCTCGCCGCATGGGCGTACGTCTGCACGGTCGTCGTGCTCGCGGCGTCGTCCATCGGCCTTTCGTCCCTCGACGGCATCGACTGGACCACCCTTGCCGTTCTCGCGGTGCTGTCGGTGATCTGCGAGTCGGCGCCGGCACTGCTCAACAGCGAGAACGCCCGGGTGTCGCTGAGCTACTCGGCGGGCCTGGCCTCGGTCGTGCTGCTCGGCCCGGCGGGCGCCGCGATCGTCGGGGCGTCGGCGATCATCGCCTGGCGACGCGACATGGGCCTCGTGAAGCGGCTGTTCAACGGGGCCCAGTTCGCCCTCTCGGGCTACCTCGCCGGCGTCGTGTACAGCGCGGTCGGCGGCACGACCGGCAAGCCCACCAACGGCCTGTTCCCGGACATCATCGCGCCCTACCTCGCCGCCGTCGTCACCTACGTCGCCGTCAACCTCGCCCTGATCGGCGTCGTCCTCGTGCTCACCAAGACGGCGCCCCTGTGGGGGTTCCGCTGGCGGCCCATCGGCAACCTCGCCGTCGGCCAGCTGTCGTACGGCATGTTCGGCCTGCTCATCGCGGCGCCGTGGGGGCTCATCGGGCCGTTCTCCGCGGTGCTCGTGCTGATGCCGATGCTGCTGGCCCGGTGGGCCTTCCAGCAGACCAGCGACCAGCAGCAGGCCCACGCCGCCACGATCGCGGCGCTCTGCCAGGCGGTGGAGACCAAGGACTACTACACGCGCGGCCACAGCGAGCGCGTCTCCCGCGGCTCGGCCATGATCGCCGCGGCGATCGGGATGCGGCCGGAACGGGTCGGCGCGGTCCGCTATGCCGGGATGCTCCACGACGTCGGCAAGCTCGGCGTGCCGACCAAGGTGCTGCAGAAGGCCGGCGACCTGACCGAGGAGGAGTTCGCGGCGATCCAGCTGCACCCGATGCGCGGGCTGGAGATCGTCCGGGAGATCGGGTTCCTCGACGAGGCCCTCGCCGGCATCATGCACCACCACGAGCGGATGGACGGCAAGGGCTACCCCATGGGGCTGGCGGGCCTGGAGATCCCCGAGTTCGCCCGGGTCATCTCGGTGGCCGACGCGTTCGACTCGATGACCTCCACCCGCTCCTACCGCCCCGCCCGCTCCATCGAGGAGGGCATCGCCGAGCTGCGGCGCTCGGCCGGCAGCCACTTCGACCCCGAGCTGGTCGAGGCGTTCATCGCCGCCATCGAACGCCACGGCTGGACCCAGCCCGACCCGGTCCCGCCGCCCGAGGAGGGCGCCGAGACCACCCAGCAGGACCACGACGACCCCAGCGCGCCGCTGCGCGTCGCGGGGGAGGGCGTCCGATGACCCGTCCGGTGGCCGGGGGGCCGGCACGCCGGATCGCGGCTGGGGGAGCGCGCACGTGACCGCGCAGGCCGGACGCCAACGCCCGGCATGGCAGTCGCTGGACTCCGCCCAGCTGCTGCTGATCGCGGTGGCCGGGATGCTGATCATCGCCTCCGTCACCCAGGTCGGCGCGGTCGGACTGGAGGACTCCCGTACGGCCATCCTGTTCGGCGCGCTCATCGCCATCGGCGAGCTGCTCCGCATGATCATGCCCGGCAGCCGCGAGGTCGCCCCGATCGCGAGCGCGGGCTCCGTCGGGTACGCCCTGCTGCTGCGGGTGGGTAGCGAGCCGGCCACGCACTCGGCGTTCCAGGCGGTCACGGTGACGGCCTGCGGCACGCTCATCGGCGCGCTGCCGCACATCGCGGTCGGCCGGGTCCCGGCGCTCGACGCGATGGCCCGGCGCATCCTGAGCCCGGCCCTGGTGGCCTTCGTCTTCCGCCCGATCGGCAACTCCTCCCTGCGGCATCACTGGCCGCTGCTCATCACGGTGATGGTGCTGACGGTCATGTTCGCCTGCGCCGCCGAGATGGTGGCTGCGGCGACCATCCGCGCCGAGGCGGTGCGCACGCGGTTCGCCATCGCGCTCGGCGACGAGGTGCGGGCCAAGGTTCCGCTCTGCGCCGCCTCGGGCGCGACCGGCATGCTCATCGCGGTGAGCACGTTCGTCATGGGCCCGGTGGCGCTGCTGGTGTTCAGCGCGCCGATCCTGGTGACCCAGGTCGCGTTCCGGCGCTTCGCCGGCATCCGGGCCACCTATCTGCAGACCGTCCGCGCCCTGTCGCAGGTGACCGAGGTCGGCGGCTACGTCGAGACCGGGCACTCCCGGCGGGTGAGCGAGCTGGCCGTGCAGATGGGACGCGAGCTGGGTATGAACGAGGAGGCGCTGCTCGAGCTGGAGTATGCCGCGCTCATGCACGACATCGGCCAGCTGTCGCTGCGCGATCCGATTCCGGGCGGCGCGACCGTTCTGGCCTCGCCCAGCGAGCAGCGGCGCATCGCCGGGCTGGGCGCCAACGTGATCACCGAGACCGGCGTGCTGAACGAGGTCGCGGAGATCGTCCGGCGCCAGTCCGAGCCGTACCGCGCGGCGGAGGGATCCGCTCCGCCGCTGGCCAGCCGCGTCATCAAGGTCGCGAACGCCTACGATGATCTTGTCGGTGCGTCGTCCGACCGCGACCGGTCGGCGGCCGTGCTCGAACGCCTGCGGGGTGATTCGGCCGCGGAGTACGACCCGACCGTGGTCGAGGCGCTCGGACACGTTGTCGACCGTATGCGCTGACAAGGCGGCACTCGGGTTTTTGTCGGCGAGCATCGCGCTCTGCCGACGCATGCGTGGTTATTCTTCCTGGGCTGACGAATTGAGGAGGAGCGGTGTTCGAGTCGGTACTGGTGGCCAATCGCGGAGAGATCGCCCGTCGGGTGATCCGAACCGTGCGTGCGCTCGGAGTCAAGGCGATCGCCGTGTACTCCGAGGCCGATGCCGACCTGCCGTATGTCGCCGAGGCCGACGAGGCGGTCCTGATCGGCCCGGCGCAGCCGGCCAAGAGTTACCTCGACATCGACGCGGTGATGGAGGCCGCGCGGCGCACCAACGCCCGCGCCGTCCACCCGGGCTACGGCTTTCTCGCCGAGAACACCAAGTTCGCCCAACGTGTCGTGGACGACGGGCTGACCTGGATCGGCCCGCCCGCGGAGGCGATCGCGGCCATGGGCGACAAGATCAACGCCCGTAACCTCATGGAGAAGGCGGGAGTGCCGGTCGCGGTCGGCACCCGCGAGCCCGTTCCCGACGCCGACGCGGCCGTCGCCGCGGGCATCGGCTACCCCGTCATGGTGAAGGCGTCCGGCGGCGGTGGTGGCATCGGCATGAGCGTCGCGCACGACGAGGCCGAGCTGCGCAAGGCCTTCGAGACGGCGCGCACGCGCGCCGAGCGGTTCTTCGGCAATCCCGACATCCTGCTCGAACGCTTCATCGAGCGCGCCCGGCACGTGGAGATCCAGATCCTCGGTCTCGCCGACGGCACGGTGGTGGCCCTCGGCGAACGCGACTGCTCGGTGCAGCGCCGGCACCAGAAGGTCGTGGAGGAGACCCCGTCCACGGGCGTCGGCCCCGAGCTGCGCTCCCGCATGCTCGCCGCGGCCGTGCGCGCGGGCGAGGCCGTGGGCTACCGCGGCGCCGGCACGGTCGAGTGCCTGGTCGACCCGGCGGCACAGGAGTTCGTCTTCCTCGAGATGAACACCCGGCTCCAGGTCGAGCACCCGGTCACCGAACTGGTCACCGGCATCGACCTGGTCGAGCAGCAGCTCCTCGTCGCGGCGGGCGAGCCGGTCACGTTCACCGCGGCCGAGCCGCGCGGGCACGCGATCGAGTTCCGCGTCTACGCCGAGGACCCCAAGCGGTTCCTGCCCAGCCCCGGCGAGATCACGGTGTGGGAGGAGCCGTCCGGCGACGTCGTCCGGGTCGATGCGGGCTACCAGGCGGGCAACAAGGTCACCCCGTTCTACGACCCGCTCCTCGCGAAGCTGTGCGTCTACGGCGCCGACCGGCCCCAGGCCCTCGCCACGGCGCGGGAGGCGGTCGAGGCGTTCCGCGTCGAGGGCCTCAAGACCAACCTGCCGTTCTTCACCGAACTGCTGGCCAACCCGGAGTTCGTCTCGGGTGACTACGACACCGGGCTGGTGGACCGGATGCGCGCGTGACCAGGGACTCATCGCACAATTGGATCGGCAAGAGCGTCCGGCAGGCGCCGGCGTCTGAGGGAAGGAGCCGCGTTGGCTGAAGTGCGCGCGGAAATGGTGGCGAACGTCTGGAAGGTCGTCGTCAGTGAGGGCGACGCCGTGGAGGACGGTGACACTCTCGTCATCCTGGAGTCCATGAAGATGGAGATCCCGGTCATCGCCGAGGACTCCGGCACGGTCGCCAGCCTCAAGGTCGCCGAGGGCGATGTCATCCAAGAGGGCGATCTGATCGCCGTCATCGAATAGCCGGAAGGGCCGCCGGACCCCGACTCAGAGACTGCCCGGAGGCATGGGGTTCCGGGCGGTCTCTCAGCCCGTACGCCTGCCGTGTCTGCTGCAGTCGGCGGTCCAGCCGCCGGGCGTCACCTGGACGACCATGCGGCGGCGGCATTCGGGGCAGTAACGCGGAGGCTCCATCGCCCGTGCCATGCGGCATCCTCCATGGTCACCGCCGTTGAGCGGGTCTCCGCAGTGGTCGCAGTAGGTCGCCGTCACGGTGCAGCAGCGTACTCCAGGAGCACGCCGGAACGCCGGTGACGGGCGCGAAGAACTCCCGTCACGGCGCGGCGGGCGCCGCCGAAGCGGGCCAGGGCGCCGGTGACGGGTTCAAAGGGCCAACGTGTAGGTCAGAAGCTCCACGCCGGGCTGGGGCTGCCAGTCGCGCTCTGGCGTTCGCGTGAAACCCAGCCGCCGGTAGATCCGGTGCGCGGCGTGCATCATCGGCTCGGTGGACAGCCGCAGGGCGCGGCAGCCGTCGTCGCGCGCGCGGGCGACACAGTAACGGACGAGCGCCTCGCCGAGGCCCAGCCCGCGTGCGGCCGGCACCACCGCGAGCATCCGGAACTCCGCCTCGCCCTGCACCGTCAGCTGCGCCCACGGACTGCCGTGCCGGCAGTAGGTCACCGTGCCCGTCGGCTCGCCGTCGTGCGTGGCCACGAGCAGTTCGGCCTCGCGGGCGCGGGCGGCCGCGTCACGCAGCCGCAGGATGTAGGTGCTGCTCGGGCTGATGTAGCCCGCCGCCACGTAGATCGCGGCGGTCAGCTCGCCGATCTGCGCGAACTCATCCGGCCGCGCCACCCGGATCTCGACACCGGGTGGATACGGGGGCGCGGGATCCGGTGGCCGAGTCTCCTCGCTCACCCTCAGAGCCTAGACCACCACAAAGCGGGATCGGTCCCCTGGTCCCCGGTTGCCCGGGGACCGATCCCGCTGAACGCGCCGCTCCGTGACCTGTTCGACCCGGGTCAGTCGGTGACGAGCTCGGGCAGCTCCCGTACGCCGGAGTCGCCGGCGTCGGCGGTGTAGTCGCCGGGCCGGGTCTCGTCCGTGCCGTCCGGCACGCCGGCCGCCCGGAAGATCACCGTGAGCACCACCACGACGATCATGTTGATGACGAAGGCGGTGAAGGCGATGTAGCCCGGATGCCCGAGGAACGGGATGTCCGCGGTGGACTGGGCGAAGTGCCGCTGCGTCGGCGAGTGCTGGTCGTAGGCGGTCACCGTGCCGTACACCATCGCGACCGCCCAGCCGGCGAGCAGCGCCCACCGGTGGAACCACCGGGTGTAGAGCCCGAACCCCAGCGAGGGGAACGTCTGCACGATCCAGATGCCGCCCAGAAGTTGCAGGTTGATCGACAGGGTCTTGTCGAAGGCCAGCACGAAGACGAGCGCGCCGATCTTGACCAGAAGCGACACGAACTGGGAGACGCGGGTCTCCTCGGCGGCCGTCGCGCCCGGCCGGAAGAACGCGGTGTAGACGTTGCGGGTGAACAGGTTCGACGCCGCGATCGACATGATCGCCGCCGGCACGAGAGCGCCCACGCCGATCGCGGCGAAGGCCACCCCGGCGAACCAGCCCGGGAACATGTGGTCGAACAGCGTCGGGACGGCGAGCTGCGGGTTCTTGGCGGCCTTGACGGCGGCGGCGACGTCGGGCCGGGCCAGCGCCATGTAGCCGAGCAGGGCCAGGAGCCCGAGCATCAGCGAGTACGCCGGAAGCAGTGCCGCGTTGCGTTTGATCACGTTGCGGCGCCCGGACGCCAGCGCCCCGGTGACCGTGTGCGGATAGATGAACAGTGCCAGCGCCGACCCCAGCGCGAGCGTGCCGTACGCCCAGTGGGTCATGTCGCTGGTGACGAGCGAGCCGCTCGGCTTGCCGGTCGCCGGGTTGGGCTTGGCCAGGCTGCTCTGGGCGCTGTCGAAGATGTGCCCCCAGCCGCCCAGCTTCGTGGGGATGTAGATGACCGCCACGATGATCACGACGTAGATCAGCGTGTCCTTCACGAACGCGATCAGCGCCGGCGCGCGCAGACCCGAGGTGAAGGTGTAGGCCGCCAGGAGCGCGAACGCGACGAGCAGCGGCAGGTCCCGGGCGAGCCCGGAGCCCGTCACTCCCATGACGGTGAGCACGGCCTGGATGCCGACAAGTTGCAGTGCGATGTAGGGCATCATCGCCAGGATCCCGGTGACCGCGACGGCCAGGCCGAGCGACCGGGAGCCGAACCGCCCGCGTACGAAGTCGGCGGTCGTGACGTAGCCGTGGACGTGCGAGACGGACCAGAGGCGCGGGCCGATGAGGAACACGATCGGATAGGCGATCGCGGCGTACGGCAGGGACCAGAACCCCATCGCGCCGCTCGCGAAGACGGCCGCGGGGACCGCGATGAAGGTGTAGGCGGTGTACAGGTCGCCGCCGAGCAGGAACCAGGTGGTGAACGTGCCGAAGCGGCGGCCGCCCAGCCCCCACTCGTCCAGGTGCATGATCGTCTGTCCGCGCCGCCAGCGCGCGGCGAGGAAGCCCATCACGGTGACCGCGGCGAAGAAGATGAGGAAGACGGTCAGCTCGACACCGTTGACGTCGTCCATCTACTCGTCCTCCTCGTCGGCGGGCCGCGTGGGCCGGGTCCGGCGGGTGAGCCGGTACGCGATGCCGATGAACACCGCGGTGAGGATCACCCAGAGGAGCTGCCACCAGTAGAAGAACGGGAAGCCGGCGAGCCGCGGCTCGACCTTGGCGTAGCTCGGGACGGCGAGGTAGACGACGAACGGCGCGATCAGCAGGACCGCGACCACGACGCGTACGGCGGGTCTGGTCGAACGGGGATCAGACATGCGGAGGCCCTTTCGAAACCGGGTTTCGCTGCGCGCCACTGTGAACGCGGCCGGTCACGGTGCGGTAACGGCCGCCTGCGTCGGGGGCGTCGGTGGACGAGATCGCCCAGGGCCTCCACAACGCCGAACCGGGACCGGCAAGAGCCTCAGAGCGCGGTGCAGTCGCGTTCGTCGGGGAGGAGCGGGCGGACGGCCACCCGGAACGTCTGACCGTGGTCGCGCCACTCGGGCCGGCCGGCCAGGCGCTGGACCGCCGTGGCGTCACGGCCGGTGAGGACCGTGCAGGTGCGACCCCCGACCCGGGTGCCGGTGCCCAGCGACGTGAACGGCCACTTCGGCGCGTCGCTCTCGTCCGCGGTGGCCGCCAGCACGGCGACGCGCGACGGCCGGTACGGCCGCGGGTCGGTGCTCTGGTCGCCGCGCGGCCAGGAGGACGGGACGAGCCGGGGCAGGAACCGGGCGGCCGGGTCGTCCGCGTGCCGGCCCTCCTGGATGATCTTCGTGGTGCGTGGGCGGCCTCCGGTCACGAAGGTGATCACCTTGTAGGTCGCGTCGGCGATGTTCCGGTCGTCGACCGTACGCGCCCTGGCGAGCCCGGCCTTGGACGCGTCGGAGACCAGCCGGCGCAGCGCCTGCGCCGTGAGGTGGTACTCGGTCGGGTGCGCGCCGCCGGTGATCGCACGCCCGTCGCCGTATAGGGAGAACTCCGGCATGGTGCCGGGGCCGCCCAGGCCGGCGATGCCTCCCGTGGTCCTCGTGCGGAGCACGAGCGCGTCCCCCGAGCCGAGGCTCGGGGACGACGAGCCGCCGACCTGGGCCTGAGAGTCTCCGGCGCACCCTGCCGTGAGCAGCGTAACGCCGCCGATCACCGTGACGACCACCGTCTTCATCGTGACCACCTCCCGTCCGAACTCCGACGGTAGTGGCCGTCCGACGGTTCTAGAGCGTTTGTGACAGTGCCTTGATCGGCATTTTCAACTCGTCCAGCATCTCCAGGTCACTGCCGGTCGGGCGACCCAGCGTCGTGAGGTAGTTACCGACGATGATCGCGTTGATGCCGCCGAGCATGCCCGACCGGGTGCCCAGGTCGCCTAGCGTCAGCTCGCGCCCGCCCGCGTACCGCAGGATCGTGCGCGGCAGCGCCAGCCGGAAGGCCGCGATGGTCTTCAGCGCCTCGGCGCCCTCGACCAGCGGGTAGCCGGCGAACGGCGTGCCGGGGCGCGGGTTGAGGAAGTTGAGCGGCACCTCGTCGGGCTCCAGCTCGCCGAGCTGCGCGGCGAACTCGGCCCGCTGCTCGACCGTCTCGCCCATCCCGACGATGCCGCCGCAGCACAGCTCCATGCCGGCCGCGCGCACCATCTCACAGGTCTGCCAGCGTTCTTCCCACGTGTGGGTGGACACGACCTTGGGGAAGTGCGACTTCGGGGCCTCGAGGTTGTGGTTGTAGCGGTGCACGCCCATCGCGGCCAGCTCGTCGACCTGCTCCTGGGTCAGCATGCCGAGCGAGCACGCGATGTTGATGTCCACCTCCTTGTTGATCGCCTCGACGCCCTCGCGCACCTGGCTCATCAGCCGCTCGTCCGGCCCGCGCACGGCCGCGACGATGCAGAACTCGGTGGCACCCGTCGCGGCGGTCTCCTTGGCGGCCTGCACGAGCGAGGGGATGTCCAGCCACGCCGCGCGCACGGGGGAGGTGAACTGGCCCGACTGGGAGCAGAAGTGGCAGTCCTCCGGGCAGCCGCCGGTCTTGACCGAGATGATGCCCTCGACCTCCACCTCCGGGCCGCACCACCTCATGCGCACCTCGTGGGCGAGCGCGAGCAGGTCCTCCAGACGGTCGTCGGGCAGCGTCAGGCACTCGTGGATCTGCTGCTCGCCGAGCCCCTCACCCCGCTCCAGCACCTGTGTGCGCGCGACGGCGAGGATGTCGGTCGGCGGCGCCGGGATGGTCTCGCTCACGGCTCTTCCTCTCGTGGGATCAGTTCCCCGTACGTCTGCGCACGGGCACGGCAGTCCTCCCGGAACACCGCGGGGTCGAACACTCCGCCCAGGTGCGGCGCGAGGCCGGCACGGGCGGCGAGCAGGAACTCCGGACCGTCGAGCCGCCCGGACCGCTCCGGCAGCACGCCGGACAGCGGGCGCGCCGCGATGGTCTCCAGGTCTCGCACGTTGCACAGGTCGTCCAGCAGGGGACGGCGCGGCCAGGCCCCGATCACGATGCCGGCCAGGTCGATGCCGCGCCCGGCCATGGCCTCCAGCGTCAGCGCCGTGTGGTTGAGCGTGCCCAGGCCCGGCCGTACGGTGACGAGTACGGCGGCCTTGAGGGAGTGCGCGAGGTCGGCGAGCGTGGCGCCGTCGTCGTCGTAACGTACGAGCAGGCCGCCCGCCCCTTCGACGACCACCAGGTCGCGGTCGAGGGCCCTGACCCGCTCCGCGCAGGTCGCCAGATCCGGCGGCGGCAGCCCGGCGAGGCGCGCCGCGGCGGCCGGGGCGAGGGCCGCGA
>NZ_JBHLZP010000038.1:0-29806 GCF_042429965.1 Actinoallomurus acaciae | reverse complement strand
GCGAACCCGAGCCCTCGACGTCGCGCCCCACCACCTCCAGCGGCCCGACCCGGCCCGGGGGCGGCGACACGACGGACCCCGGTGACGGGGACACCGGCCAGCCGACCGACGGCACGGGTGCCGGCGGCGGTGACACCTCGGCGCCCGGCACCGGCAACGGCGGTGGCGGCAAGGTGACCCAGCCGGCCGCCCAGACGACCTGAGAGACCGCTGGGGATCCCGCGAGGGTTCTCCAGCGGCCTTTGCGACGGCGCCGCCGGATACCGTTTCGTCCATGGCCGAACCCCGCATCCTGCTGGTGCACGCGCACCCGGACGACGAGTCGATCGAGACCGGCGCCACGATGGCCAGGTACGCCGCCGAGGGCGCCCACGTCTGCCTCGTGACGTGCACCCGCGGCGAGGAGGGCGAGGTGATCCCGGAGAACCTGCGCCATCTGTCCGGTGACGCGCTGGGGGAGTACCGCGTGGGCGAGCTGGCCAGGGCGTGCGACGCCCTGGGCGTCACCGACCACCGGTTCCTCGGCGGCGCCGGCCGCTGGCGCGACTCCGGGATGATGGGCGACCCGGCCAACGACGACCCCCGCTGCTTCTGGCGTGCCGACCTGGACGAGGCCACCGCCGCGCTGGTCCGCATCGTCCGCGAGGTGCGCCCGCAGGTCATCGTGACCTACGACGCCAACGGCTTCTACGGCCATCCCGACCACATCCAGGCCCACCGGGTGGCCTGGCGGGCCTTCGAACGGTCCGCCGACTCCTCCTACGGCGAGGGCGCGGCGTGGGCGCCGTCGCGGTTCTACGCCACCGCGATCCCGCTCTCGGCGCTGGAGCCCGAGGTGGGCCGCGGCCCGTTCGACCGGGTCGGCTCCGTGGAGGAGTTCGGCTTCGGGGTGCCCGACGACCAGGTCACGACCCGGATCGAGGCCGGGCCGCACCTCCACTCCAAGGTGGCCGCGATGCGCTGGCACGCCACCCAGATCACGGTGGCCCCGCCTTACTACGCGCTCTCCAACAATGTCGGCATTCCGCTGCTCGACGCCGAGTACTACACGCTCCTCGCCGGCGAACCCGGCATTCCCGGAGAGGACGGGCGTGAGGCCGGTCTGTCGCACCCGGTAGCCTGACCGGTCGTGGAACAGACGACGGGTCCGTACCCCCCGACCGAGCCCACGCCGGAGCCGGCCTTCGTGACCGGGCTCGCCTACGGCGTGCTCGCCGTGCTGGGCGTCGTCCTGGGACTGGTCGAGTCGTTCCAGTTCTCCTGGGAGGCGGGGGGCGTGCCGGTCGCCGCGATCGCGCTGTCGCTGGTGAACCTCGCCGTCTTCCGCGCCGCGGGCTGGGCGATGGAGAGCCGGATCGGCGCCGTCGTGCCGGCGGTGCCGTGGCTGGTCGTCCTGGTGGTGCTGTCCGCCCGCCGGCCCGAGGGCGACCTCGTCGTCACCGGCACGACCGCCGGATACGTCTACATGTTCGGGGGCGCGGTCGCCATCCTGATCGCGATCGTCTGGACCCGATCGGCCCGCCCGTGGATGCTCACCGGGGCTCCGCGCCCGCCCGGCACCTGATGGCGACCGGCCGGTAACATCCGGGGGAGGCCCGTCGTGGGCCGCTTCGAAACCGGGTGAGGGGACGCGCGTCCATGCCGAGGTCCGCGGGAGTCGATCCCGAGGAGTACCGACGCGTGGCCGGGCGTTTCGCCACGGGCATCACGGTGGTGACCACCGTCGCCGACGGGATCGCGCACGCGATGACGGTGAGCGCCTTCACCTCCGTGTCACTCGACCCGGTCCTGGTGCTGTTCTGCCCCGAGAGGGCGGCGCGCTTCCACGACGCGGTCATCGCCGCAGGTGCCTGGGCGGTCTCGGTGCTGGGCGAGGAGGCCGAGGACGCCTCGCGGTGGTTCGCCACGCGAGGGCGCGAGCTCGACGGGCAACTCGACGGCTGGGTGTCCCATCCCGGCCCGCGCACCGGCGCCCCGATCCTCCGGGGCGCCATCGCCGCGATCGAGTGCCGCACCCACGCGGTCCACGGCGGCGGCGACCACAGCATCGTGGTCGGCGAGGTGCTGGACGTGAGCCGGCCGGACCCCGGCGGCAGCCCCCTGCTGTACTACGACGGGGACTACCACCGGGTACGTCCGCGCTGATCAGGCGGCGGCCTCGACCGGCTCGACGGGCTGCGGCTCACCGGCGCGTACGTGGCGCTTGAGCACCAGGCACGAGAGGGCGGACACCAGCACGACCACGATGGGCAGCGCCATGGTGGGCTTCATCGCCGCGACGAAGCCGTGGTCGAACACGGCCTTGGCGACCTTGGCGATCTGTGCGGCGACCTCCTTGGGCACCCCCTGCGGCACGTTCTGCGACGCGCCGGTCTGCCCGGCCCCGACCTCCATGCCGCCCGCCGCGGCGTGCTTGAAGCCGTCGATGAACGGCCCCCGAGCCTGCGCCGGCACCTGACCGGCCCGTGCGGTCGCCTCGTGCTGGAGCGAGGTCGCCAGCTGGTTCTGCAGGATGGCCCCCATCGCCGCGCTGCCGACCACCGAGCCGATCTGGCGGATCGTGTTGTAGACGCCGGAGGCGGCCCCGGCCATGCGCGGCTCGATGCCCCGCATCGCCTCGGTGGCCATCGGCGCGAACACGCACCCGACGCCGACGCCGGAGACGACGAGGCAGGGCAGGAACGCGGCCCAGTGGGTGGTCGGCTCGGCGAGCAGCACGATCCAGGCCATGCCGACGGCGTACAGGGCCAGCCCGAACATGAGGATGTACTTGCCGCCGAACCGGTCCGACAGCCGGCCGGCCACCGGGGCGATGAACATGGAGATCACCGACATCGGGGCCATGACCACGCCGGACTTCAGGGCGCTGTAGCCGAGCACCGACTGCAGGTAGATCGTCAGCGGCAGGAACATGCCGACCATGCCGACCGAGACCGCGGCGGCGACGAAGTTGAGGATCGTGTAGTTACGGTCGCGGAACAGCCGGAAGGGCACCAGAGGCTCGTTGCCCTGCTGGGTCCGCTGCTGCATCAAGAAGATCACCAGGAACACGATCGACGCCGCGCCGAGCGCCCAGATCCAGCCGTTCCAGTGGTAGCGCTGGCCCTCCGTCAGCGCGAAGGCCAGGCAGAACAGTGCGGCCGTGGCGATGAGGACGCCGCCGATGTCCATGCGGTGCCGGCGCTCCTGCCGCACCGAGGGGATCAGCACGAAGGCCGCGATCAGCACGACGACGCCGATGGGCAGGTTGACGAAGAAGATCCACCGCCAGTCGAACGTGGTCACCAGGAAGCCACCGAGTGTCGGCCCGGCGATGGTGGCCACGCCCGCGACCGCGCCCCAGATGCCGAGCGCGGCGCCGCGCCGCTCCGGTGGGAAGGTCGCGATGATGATCGCCATCGTCTGCGGCATCAGCAGGGCCGCGCCCACGCCCTGCAGGCAGCGGGCGGCGATCAGCTCGGCGGGGTTCTGGGAGATCCCGCAGAGCAGGCTCGCGACCGTGAAGGCCGCGACGCCGTAGATGAACAGGTTGCGCTGCCCTCGTACGTCACCGAGCCGTCCGGCGGTGATGAGCAGCACGGCGAGGATGAGCACGTAGGCGTTGACCACCCACAGGATCTCGTCCAGCGATGCGTTCAGTTGGTCGATCATGCTGGGCATCGCGATGTTGACGATGGTCAGGTCCAGCAGTGTCATGAAGAAGCCGAGGCTGAGCGTGAGCAGGATCGCCCACGGGTTGCCGTGCCACTTTCTCATTCCTTCTCCCCGTCTTCGCCGTTCGGCGGCCGCCAGTCGAGCCGGCGGTTCTTGATGTCCTCGCTCAGGGCGCGCACGAAGTCCAGCTCCGCGCGCAGGCTGGAGTTGAGGTACTCCACCTCGATGACCGATACGCGGGAATGCCCCTGTTTGATCAGGCTGTCCACGACGCTGTCGTGGGCGGCCAGCTTCGCCTCCAGGTCCACGGTGCGCCGGTCGAGCAGTGTCGCGGCCTCCGCCGGCGGCAGCATCGAGACGAAGGCCAGCGCCATGCCGAAGCTCGGATACTCCTGGACCGGACGCATCATGAACTCCCGCAGCTGCCCACGCGCCTCGTCGCGGCCCGCCTCGGTGATCGCGTAAACCGTGCGTTCCGGACGCCGGCCCTCCCGGCTGGTCTCCACCGGTTCGATCAGTCCCCGCTCGGCGAGCCGGGCGACCGTGTGGTACAGCGATCCGTGAGCGACCTTGACGACGTGGTCGATGGCGCGCTCGCGGATGCGCTGCTGCATCTCGTACGGATGCATCTGCTCGTCGGCGAGCAGGCGCAGCACCGCGAGCCCCAGGGGCGTGAGTGATCGGGACATGGTGTTCTCTAGTCGGCTCTCAATAGTCCACGTGGACTATATGCCTCCCGGCATATCCCTGCAATCCGGTTATTAGGTGCGCTATCCGTGCATGAAAAAGGCCTGGACCGGCGCGGTCCAGGCCTTGGCGTATGAGCCTCAGATCTCGGCGAGAACCGCCGCGAGCTGGTCCAGCGCCCAGTCGAGGTCGGTCTCGTCGACCACGAGCGGCGGCGCGAGCCGGAGTGTCGTCTCGTGGGTCTCCTTGGCGAGCACCCCGCGCTCCATGAGCCGCTCGCTGACCGGACGGGCCTTGCCCTTGAGCTCGACACCGGCCCACAGCCCGCGTCCCCGTACCTCGTGGACCTGCTCGGCCGGCAGTGCTCCGAGCCGCTCGTGCAGGTGGGCGCCGAGCCTACGGGACCGCTCCTGGAACTCCCCGGTCCGCAGCATCGCGATGACCTCGCGGGCGATCGCGCAGGCGAGCGGGTTGCCGCCGAACGTCGAGCCGTGCTGGCCGGGCTTGAACACCCCGAGGATCTCCTGGTCGGCCACCACCGCCGAGATCGGCACGATGCCGCCGCCGAGCGCCTTGCCCAGGATGTAGACGTCCGGGACGACGTTCTCGTGCTCGACCGCGAACGTCGTGCCGGTGCGGCCCAGGCCCGACTGGATCTCGTCGGCGAGCATCAGCGCGCCGGCCTCGGTGCAGATCTCGCGTACGGCGGTCAGGAATCCGCTCGGCGGCACGTTGACGCCCGCCTCGCCCTGGATCGGCTCGATCAGCACGCCGACCGTGTTCTCGTCCACGGCCGCGCGCAGGGCCGCCACGTCGCCGTACGGCACGGTGCGAAAGCCCGGAGTGAAGGGCCCGTAGGAGTTGCGTGCGTCCGGGTCGGTGGAGAAGCTGACGATCGTGGTCGTCCGGCCGTGGAAGTTGCCCTCGAAGGCGACGATGTTCGCCTGCTCGGCGAGCACGCCCTTGACCTCATACCCCCACTTGCGCGCGGTCTTCAGCGCGGTCTCGACGGCCTCGGCCCCGCTGTTCATGGGCAGGACCATGTCCTTGCCCGCGAGGTCGGCCAACTCGGTGACGAACGGCCCGAACTGGTCGTGGTCGAAGGCCCGGCTGACCAGCGTGACCCGGTCGAGCTGACGCCGGGCCGCCTCGACGAGACGCGGGTGACGGTGCCCGAAGTTGACCGCGGAGTAGGCGGCGAGCAGGTCGAGATACCGCCGGCCCTCCAGGTCGGTGACCCAGGCGCCCTCGGCCTCGGCGATGACGATCGGCAACGGATGGTAGTTGTGGGCGCTGTGCAGCTCCGACAACATGCGGAGATCGTTCGTGTTCAACGGCGGCTCCTTCGTCGACTCGCGGGGTTTCCGCGAGTGTCCGTTCTTCCAGGTTAGGGGCGTTTTAGGGGCGGAGCTCGAGCGTGCAGCACTTGGGGCCGCCACCCGCCTTGCGAAGCTCGGTCATCTCGACCGGGATCACGTCGTAGTCACGCTGCGTGAGTACGGCCCGCAGGTGTGCCGCGTCGTGGGGAACGACCACGTGACGCCCGTCGCTGACCGCGTTGAGGCCGAAGGCGAGCGCGTCCTCCTCGGTCGCCTCGATCAGCTCGGGGAACAGCGTCTTGAGCTTGAGCAGGCCGTCCTCGTCGAAGGCGCCCGGGTAGTACGCCGCGGTGAACGAGTCGATCACGCACAGCGCGGTGTCGAGGTGGTAGAAGCGCGGGTCGACCAGCGCGACGCTGACCACGGGGAGCCCGAACGCGTCGTGGAGTTCGTTGTGCGCCCGCGGATCGGTGCGGAAGCCGTGCCCGGCCACGATCGCGCGGTAGGCGTAGACGTGGTCGCCCTCACCCTCGTTGACGTGCACCGCGGGGGTGAAACGCGGGTAACCGTGGCTCTCGAACCACCGCCGGTGCGCCTCCGCCTCACCGTGGCGCTCGGGGTGGCGGAACCGCGCGCCCATCACCATGCCGCCGACCACGGTGGCGCCGTTCGCGGCGAAGACCATGTCGGGCAGGTGCTCGACCGGTTCGAGCAGGTGGACGGTGTGGCCGAGTGAGACGTACGTCGCGCGCAGCCGTTCCCACTCGGCCATGGCGCGGTCCCGGTCGATCGGCGTGGACGGGTCCATCCACGCGTTGATGGCGTACTCGACGGCGAAATGCTCCGGCGGGCACATGAGGTAGGTCCGGGCCGGTCGGCCGGCCGGACGCGAGGGGCGCCCGGCGGTCTCCGGCGCGATGCCCGCGGTGTCACGGGCCACGACCTGCATCGTCATTGGTTCTCCTGGCAACGCTGGATGCCCTTGGTGTTCATGAGGCATCACGTGCAGCGTAAAGTCGCGCTGGACCGCAGACCAAGAACGAAAATCGACGCGAGAGGGGCAGATCATTGCGTCTTGACGATCTGGATCGGCGAATCGTTGCGTGCCTGCTGGAGGATGCCCGCCTGTCGTTCGCCCAGATCGGCGCCCAGGTCGGCCTGTCCGCCCCGGCGGTCAAACGGCGCGTGGACCGGATGCGGCACGACGGCGTGATCACGGGCTACGCGGCGGTCGTGGACCCGGCGGCGCTGGGCTGGACGACGGAGGCGTTCGTGGAACTGTTCTGCGCGGGCCGTACGTCACCGGCGGAGATCTACGCGAGCATCCGCCGGCATCCGGAGGTCGTCGCGGCGTACACCGTGACGGGCGAGGCCAACGCCCTGGTCCACCTGCGCGCGCACGACATCCAGGGGCTGGAGGAGGCCCTCGAACGGCTGCGCAACGAACCGAACATCGTGCAGACGAAGACGTCGATCGTCCTCTCCCGCCTACTCGGGCGGCCGACCGGCGGGCCGGACGCGTAGTCTGCGGGCGTGGATTTCGCGACGGCTGATCTCATCGACGACTTCGAGTCCGAGTTGACGGGCTGCTCGACGCAGTTCCGTTCGTACGGGGGACGACCACGCTTCGCCGGCCCGATCGAGACGGTCCGCTGCTTTGAGGACAACACCCTGCTGAAGCAGGTGCTGGAGACCCCGGGCGAGGGACGTGTCCTGGTGGTGGACGGCGGCGGCTCTCTGCGGCGGGCGCTGATGGGCGACATGATCGCCGCGTCCGCGGTCGCGCAGGGCTGGTCGGGCGTGCTGATCAACGGCGCGGTCCGCGACGTACGGGCCCTGGCCGGGCTGGACCTGGGCGTGAAGGCGCTCGGGTCGAACCCGTGCAAGAGCCGCAAGGAGGGCGGGGGCGAGTCGGGCGTCAGGGTGTCGTTCGGCGACGCCGTCTTCCACCCGGGCGCGTGGCTCTACAGCGACGAGGACGGCATCGTCCTGGCCTCCCGCGCGCTGCTCTAGAAGATCGCGACCCTGGGCGGCGTGCCCTGGGCCTGAGCCGCGGCCCGGCTCACTGCCGGTGTGCTCATCCGGGCCGGGACTCGGTCTGCACCTCACCGACCGCCAGGGTGGTGTCGGTCGTTCTGGACATCGTGGAGTTCGGCGCCCAGTCGCCGGCCCGGGCGTCGCAGACGCCCGCGCACGTCCAGTGGACGTACCACGTGACGGTGACCGAGATGGCGTACCGGTGGTTCGGCTGGCCGGCCGAGGACCGCTGGTAGGTGTAGCCGCACGCCTTTCCGTCCTTGCTGCCCCTCGAATGGCAGGTGACGGAGCTCTCACCCATGTTCCATGTCACCGACTGGGGATCACCGATCGCGGTGACCGTCGTGGCACCGTCCGGCGTGCCGACGGACACCGTCTTCCGGGCGTAGATGCCGGCGCCGAGCCACAGCCCCGTCCGGAGCGCGACGTAGGTCCGGTTCTCCGGAGACGTGTGAACGGTCGGCGTGGGCAGCTCAAGCTGATCACGGGCCTGAAAGGCCACGTCGACAGTGCGTACCGGGGCCGCCGCGGGGACGTTGTTGCCCACGGTCAGGCAGGCCACCGTGGGCGGGCACTGGGCGGTGGCCCCCTTACCCGACTTACCGTGCGGGCCATGGGCCGGCGGGTTGTAGGTCGAGTGGCCCGGCTCGTGGACACCGATGGCCCCTGGCCCCCCGCACGGGCCGTTACAGGCGAGCGCCGAGGTCGTGCCGAGGGCGACGGTCGCCCCGGCCGTCAGGATCGCGATGGAGATGCCTGCGGAGAGCTTCGTCAGCATTTTTCGCCCTCTGTCGCTTCGGAGATCTTCCAGGTGCTGTCGGAGTAGCGCATGGTCGCCTGATAGGCGGCGGTGCCACCGCGGTAGGAGCCGAGTCGCCTTCCGGTCTTGGCGCTGAACTTGTACGAGCCCAGGGTCTTGATGCAGTCGAGGACCACGACGGTCGAGCCGTCGGCGGAGGTGCCCTGGACGTGGGGGTTCAACACGTTGTGAAACCGCCAGATGTACCCCTGGGCGCGGATCTCGTTGATGTCGCGCGTGACGGTGGACAGCAGCGGGTCCACGGCCACCGGGTTGAGCAGGCTCGGGTCGTTGTTCTCGTAGGCCATCTCGTAGGTGAGCTGATAGCCGCGGTACGCCGCCAGGGCGGACTGGGGGGTCTTGGGCATCGGGCCGCCCGCGCCCGGCGTGGTGGTGCCGGCGGAGGCGCCGGCGGAGCCGGGGGCACCGGACAAGGGGGCCGCGGACGAGTCGTCGTCGGTGGCCTGGCCGTTCGGATGGAATCCGCCACCGTCCGTACGGCCCCCGCAGGCCGCCAGCAGGCCCATCAGGACGAGGGGGCCGACGCACTTACGGAATCGCATGGTCAAATTCCTGCGGGCATCGGGGCAAAATTACCTGTTGAGCTTACTGAGACCGTAGAGGTAAGAAAAGACCTTTGGCGGATCCGGGTAAACGGCCTTGACCTATTTCGGGTTTACAGTCGTCCGACGAGTGCGACCAGGTCAAGCCCGAGGATCATGTCGAGCTTGATCACTGTTTCGAACTTCGCGCCCGGGGGTAGAGAGGCGTCTTCCGTCAGCCGGAAAAGCACCGGAAAGATCGCCGGAGTGTCGAGATCATCGTCCAGAACCGCGATCGCCTCGCGGACGTACTCCCGGCTCGGCGGCCGTCCGGGGGACTCCGCCCACCTGGCGACCTCGCGCCGCCACGAGGTGAGCGAGGCGTCCGCCTCTTCCAGATCACGCCTGCTCAGGTCCACGTCGGACCGGTAGTGCCGCAGCAGGAGCGCCAGCCGTACGGCCAGCGGGTCCAGGCCGTCCGCGGAGGCGAGCGAGCAGCGCCCGACGGTCGCTCCCACGTGCACGTCGGCGTCGCCGGAGGTGAGCTCGGCGGGCCGTACGCCGAGGTCCGCAGCGCCGGGGACGTCGTCCCAGACACCGATCGCGCGGAGCCGGTGATGGTCGGCGACGCGGCGGATCAGGTCACCGACCAGCAGCGCCCGCAGGTCGCCCGCGCACGCGATCCGTACGACGCCGGGGCGCCCCGTCGTGATCTCCTCGGCGTTTCCCGTCTCTTCGTCGTACAGGCGCAGCACACCACGACTTTAGTTCAACTCACGGCGGCGAAGCGGAGCCGTACGTAGTCGGCCATCCAGCCCGACTCTCGGCGGAGCGCCGGCGCGGCGAGCTCGTTCACGCGGTCCAGCACCGGGCCGGCGACCTCCGGAGGCAGCTCCGCGATCAGCTCGGGGGCGTAGAGACGGACCCAGTCGGCGGCGCCGTCCGGGCATTCGGCGAGGCGCGTCGGGCGGTCGAAGTACTCCATGAGCCGTACGGTGAAGCCGGCCTCCTCCAGCCGCGCGGCGTACTGGCCGGGAGTGGGGAAGTACCAGGGCAACTCGGGCTCGGGGAGGCCGAAGACGCGCCACGCGGTCTGGACGGCCGTGATCAGCGCCGCGCAGTTGCCCGCGCCGCCCATCTCCGCGACGAACCGCCCGCCGGGCCGCAGCGCCGCCCTGACCCGCGAGATCACCGCGGAGGGGTCACGCGTCATCCAGTGCAGGGCGGAGTTGGACACGACGGCGTCGAACTGCTCGCTGGTGGTGAAGTCGTGCGCGTCGCCGACCGCGAACGACAGGTTCGGGTGCTCCGAACGCGCCGTGTTGACCATCTCGACCGACCCGTCGATGCCCAGGACGTCGGTGCCGCGCGCGGCGATCTCGACGGTCATCGCGCCGGTGCCGCAGCCGAGATCGATGACCCGCTCGTCGGGCTTGGGGTCGAGCAGGTCGATCAGCGGCGCACCGTGGGAGGACACGTAGCCGAACGCTGTGTCGTACGTCGCCACGCCCCATTGCATGGGCGAAACATATCGGACATAGAGGTCAGGTGCCGTAGCGTCTCGCATCGTGGATCGCCGACGGTGACCCGGGTCACGTGAGCGGCGCCCGCCGCCGTGCGGGGCGGCGGTGCCCGCGATCATCGCGCGGCCGGTCGAAACATCGCGATCCGGGCATCGCGGATTCCGCTCCCCGTGCGGAGTTATCCACAACCCGCGCACACGCCTTCCGGCCCGATCACGGCCACGCCAGGCTGTCTCGCAGACCGACTCCACCGGGAGGCCTCAGTGATCGACCTCGATGTTCCCGAGACGGTGGCGACGCCGTTCGTCGTGGCCACCGACCGGCCGCCGCACGACCCGGCGGCGGCCGCACGCGCCCGGGTGCGCCAGCCGCTGGCCGCCGATCTGCTCGACACGCCACTGGTCCAGATCTCCACGCTGCCGGTCGGCGACTCCGGCTATGCGGAGCTCATCGGCGGTGCGGCGTGGGCGAGGCCGTCCGACCGCCCGTTGCTGCACAAGTTCACGCACCACGTGGTGGTCATGGGCCACATCCCGCCGGTCTCCCAGCCCGGCCACGGTCAGGCGACGCGGGCCATCGCACGGGCCGTGGCCGAGGCGTGCGAGGGCGTCATCTACGACGCCTGGTCCCATCAGGTGCTGCCGCACGACTTCCGCCATGGCGTGGAGCACCCGGAGTTCTGCCTGGCCGACGACTGGCTGGCGACGTTCATCACCGGAGGCGAGCGCCGTGACGGCCCCGGCGCCCGCGACGGCGGCCTGGACCTGGCGACCGCGGGCCTGCACCGGTTCGCCCTGCCGGAGCTCGAGGCGCGCGCGGTCCCGCTCGGCAACGTCTTCGCCGCGGTGACGCTGCTGCGATGCCTGTCCGTCGTGCTCCTGTCCGAGCACTGGGACTGGCTGGCCTGCAACCCGGGCGCCCGCACCCGCCGCCTGGCGCGGAGAGCCCGCGTCGAGAGCCGTGACGTCTGGCGTTACTGGGCCGCCGCGCCCAGGCCGACGGCCGACGGCCGCGTTCAGGTCCAGCTGGAGGAGAGCTGCGAGATCGGCCCCAAGGCCCTTCCCTACCTCTCGGTGGGCCCGCCGGACGACTTCGCCTCCCCGGCCTCCGAGTGGTGGAACGACGTGGTCGACCTGGCCATGCCCTACGTCCCCCAGGCCTCCCGCCGGACCGCCGCCTGACGACCCCTGCGCTCTCGGGCGGCCCCGACCAGAAGACGAAGGAGACAGCAGTGCCCCAGCTCGTGCTTTCCGTTCCGGAGACGGTGACGTCGCATTACGTGATCGCGACGAGCCGCACGCTCGACGACCCGAGCACGGTCGTGCCGTGGCGTGTGCCCGAGCCGTTCCGCGCCGCCGCCGCCGAGGCGCTGAGGTCACCCCGGCTCGGCATCTTCACCATCGGCGCGGACGAGGCGACGTGGCGCCTGGATGACCTCCTGGCCTCGGACGACGACCGCCGGAGGGTTCGCGAGTCGACGCATCAGGTACTGGTCGTCCACCGGGCCGCGACCGTCGACCAGCCGCACGGCGAGCAGACCGCACGCGCGGTGGCCCGCGCGATCGCCGACGCCACCGACGGCGTCCTGATCGATCCTCAGGCCCGCCAGGTCGTGCTCCGCGACGGCCTCGCCCGGGTGGAGCGCGGCTGGTTCCGGATGGGCGATCAGTGGTTCGGCACGCGGTACGGCGTCGACGACGCGGCGACCCGCTCCGCGCACCGGGACGACTTCGACGGCACGGAGTCCTGCTCCTGCCTGCGGATCACGCTGCTCGGCCTGCGCCGGTTCGGCCTGCCCGACCTGGTGATCGACAACGTCGCCTGCGCGCACGACCTGCCGGCACTCAGCCTGCTGCGCTCCCTGGCGTGCCGCCTGCTCACCGACCAGTGGCGATGGTCCCGCCTGCACCCCGGAAAGGCCACCCGTCCACTCGACGACCACCCGAAGATCGACCCGGAGGACTTCTGGACCTTCTGGGGCGCCACACCGTTCGTCGACGGCCGCCCGATCACCGCCCGCCTGGTCCCCGTCTCCCGCAGCACCCTCAAGGTCATGCCCCCGGCCACCTATCCGGGCACCCGCACGACCTGGAGCCGCGAGGTCCTCGTCCCGGCCATGCCCCCACTGATCGGCTGCCCCGCCGACGAGGACACCCCATGGCCCCACCCCGCAGAAAACAAGGCATGACCCACCCGCCCCCACACGCCTCACCACCCCCACCAAGACGCGGGAGGCCGGTACGGCAACCCCTCTCCTCCGCGCCCGCTGGTCTGCGCCCGCTGGTCTGCGCCTGCCGGTCTGCGTCTGCTGGCCTGCGCCCGGCGGTCTGCGCCTGCGGGTCTGCGTCTGCGGGTCTACGCTGGCCGGTCTGCGCCCGCCGACCTGCGCTGGCCGGCCACTCCCGCCTCGCCCGGGGATGCGGAAGGCATGGCGCAGCGGTCCGTGCCTTCCATGCTTGCCATGCGCTCTCGCCTCAGCCGGGGCGCGGGAGGGGCGGCGTGGCGGGTCCGTGCCTTCCATGCTTGCCATGCGCTCTCGCCCCGGCCGGGCGCGGGATGGGGACGACGCGGTGGTCCCTTCCTTCCTCGCTTGCCGGTCGCCTTGGCGCGGGATTTGGGAGGGACAGCGCACGCGGGAGGCCGGTACGGCAACCCCTCTCCTCCGCGCCCGCTGGTCTGCGCCCGCTGGTCTGCGCCGGCCGGTCTGCGCTGGCCGCGGCCACTCCCGTCTCGCCCGGGGATGTGGGAGGCATGGGGCGATGGCCCGTGCCTTCCCCGCTTGCCGCCCGCTCCCGCCTCGACCAGGGCGCGAGAGCGGCGGGTAGCGGTGGTTTCTGCTTTCTGCGCTTGCCGGTCGCCTGCGCGCGGGATGTGGGAGGGGTAGTGCGGTGGTCCGTGTCTTCCGTGCTTGCCGTCTGCTCCCGCCTCGGCCGGGGCGCGAGAAGTGGCGGCACGGTGGTCCCTGTCTTCTGTGCTTGCCGTTTGCTCGCGCCTTGGTCTGGGTGGGAGGGGCGGTGCGGTGGTTTCTGCTTTCTGCGCTTGCCGGTCGCCTGCGCGCGGGATGTGAGAGGGGTAGTGCGGCGATCCCTGTCTTCCGCGCCGCCGTGGCCGGGCTGTGGGAGGGATGGCGCGGTGGTCCCTGCCTTCTGCATTCGCCGTCCGTTCTCGCCTCGGTGGGCTGTGGGAAAGGCGGTGCGGTGGGTCCCTTCCTTCTGCGCTTGTCGCCTGCTCTCGCCTCGGTCGGGGCGTGGGAGGGGTGGTCCGGTGGTCCCCCTCTGTGCCTGCAGGCCGCTCCTACCTGGGCGGGAGGGATAGTGCGGCGATCCCTGTCTTCCGCGTTTGCCGTTTGCTCCCGCCCCGGCCGGGGTGCGGGAGGGGTGTGGCGATCCCTGCTTTCTGTGCTTGCCGCGCCGCCTGGGCGCGGGATGTGGGGGGGACTGGTGCGGTGGCTCGTGTCTTCCGCGCTTGCCGTCTGCTTTCGCCTCGGCAGGGCGTGGGCGGGGTGGTGCGGTGGTCTCCGTCCTTTGCGTTTGCTGGTCTGTGTCTGTCGGCCGCTCCCCGCCTGGGCCGGGATGGGGAGGACGGTGCGGCGGTGCCTGTCTTCCGTACTTGCCGTCTGTTCTCGCCTTGGTCGGGATGCGGGAGGGGGTGCGGTCCCTTCTTTCCGCGCTTGCCGGTCGCCTGGGCGTGGGATGTGGGGGAGCTGGCGTGGTGATCCGTGTCTTCCGCGTCTGCCGTTTGCTCCCGCCCCGGCCGGGTCGTGGGGCGGTGTGGTTATCCGCGGTTGTCGCGCCGCTTGGGCCGGGATGTGGGAGGGATGGCGCGGTGGTCTCTGTCTTCCACGCTTGCCGCCTGCTCTCGCCTCTGCCGGAGTATGCGAGGGCTGTGCGGTGGTCCCTGCCTTCCGCGCCCTTCCCGTTTGTCGGGGGACACGTGCGGTGGTGGCGACAGTCGTCCGACCATGACGCGTTCGCGTATCGGATTCTAGAAGTCCACCTTCTAGAATCCGGTTCAGTATCGCCTCGGCCGCCGGTGGTGGTCGGGGTGGTGGGTGTGATCATGGTCACGGGCAGGGAGCAGCAGCCGAGCAGGGAGCAGCAGTGTCGTACACCGAGATCGAGTACTCCGTCGCCGACCGGGTCGCCACGATCACTCTCGACCGGCCGGAGCGGCTCAACGCGTTCACGTACGTGATGCGAGGCGAGTTGATCGACGCGTTCGACCGGGTCGACGCCGATGACGACGTCCGGGTGGTCGTGGTCACCGGGCGTGGGCGTG
Source organism: Actinoallomurus acaciae (assembly GCF_042429965.1). NCBI lineage: Bacteria > Bacillati > Actinomycetota > Actinomycetes > Streptosporangiales > Thermomonosporaceae > Actinoallomurus > Actinoallomurus acaciae. The sequence continues at coordinate 14,967 of NZ_JBHLZP010000038.1, read as the reverse complement.
CGTTCTGCGCCGGGGCCGACCTCGAGCGTGGCGCGGGCACGTTCGACCACGGCGCGGCCGGGCGCGTTCCCGGTGAGCGTGAGGTGTTCGCGGACGGTGTCCTGCGGGACGGGGGCGGTACGGTCGCCCTGCGCATCGCGCGGTCCCTCAAGCCCGTCATCGCGGCGATCAACGGCCCGGCCGTCGGCGTCGGCGTCACGATGACGCTGCCGATGGACATCAGGCTCGCCGCCGACGGTGCCCGGTTCGGCTTCGTCTTCGCCCGGCGGGGCATCGTCACCGAGGCCGCGTCGAGTTGGTTCCTGCCCCGGCTCGTCGGCATCGCCCAGGCCATGGAATGGTCGGTGACCGGCCGCGTCTTCGACGCCGACGAGGCGCTGCGCGGCCGCCTCGTCTCCCGGCTGTACCCCGCGGAGGGCCTGCTCGACGCCGCGTACGAACTGGCCGGAGAGATCGCCGCCAACACGTCGGCCGTCGCGGTCGCCGCGGTGCGGCGCCTGATGTGGTCCGGGCTCAGCGCCTCCTCCCCGTGGGACGCCCACCGCGCCGACTCCCTGCTGATGCGCGCGTTCGGCTCCGCGCCCGACGCCGCCGAGGGGGTCACGGCGTTCCTGGAGAAGCGCGCGGCCGAGTTCCCCATGACGGTCAGCGGAGACCTTCCCGCGGACGTGCCCGTGTGGCCGGGGTCCGACCCCACCGGATCGATCTAGGGGCCCTTTGAAACAGTCGTTAGGGGTTTCCCGAGGGCATCGCCCCAGGTATCCACGAGAGCAGGTGTCCCCGAGAGAGGACATGAGGCGGTTTCAGCCGCCGGAGTCCGGTGACGACGGCCTACGGCGCGGGGGAGGAGGGGGGACGACCTTGCCCGCCACGAGTTCCGCCTCGGTCACCGTTACGACGGAACCGTCGCGGCGGCGTACCCTGAGTTCACCTTGGGACCACGCCTGCAGGTCTCCGAGCACATCGCTGTACGCTCCGTTGGGCAGCCGTCGACGGAGCGACACACGTCGTCCGACGTCGGATGGGGACACGGAAACGACGTACCGGGCGGAGAAACGCGGTCCGATGTGGTGCCCCCCATGTCGAAACGGTTGACTGATAACGGCAATACTAGGCAAGGAACCGCTGCGAGCCGTGGCGACGGCCACAGACGTTGAGGAGTAGGACGTGACCTACGTCATCGCGCAGCCTTGCGTGGACGTGCTCGACAAGGCATGCATCGAAGAGTGCCCCGTCGACTGCATCTACGAGGGCAAGCGCATGCTCTACATTCACCCGGACGAGTGCGTCGACTGCGGCGCATGTGAGCCGGTCTGCCCGGTTGAGGCGATCTTCTACGAAGACGACACGCCGGACCAGTGGAAGGACTTCTACAAGGCCAACGTGGAGTTCTTCGACGATCTCGGTTCGCCGGGCGGTGCGTCCAAGGTCGGCAAGATCGACAAGGACCACCCGATCGTGGCGGTACTGCCGCCGCAGGGCGACGAAGCCTGAGTTCGGATGAGAATGTTCGCGCGCCGTCCGTCCTCGGCGGACGGGCGGCGCGTACGGCTGGGAGACGCATGATCAAGACGCTGCCGGACTTCCCGTGGGACCTGCTGGCCCCGTACAAGCACCAGGCGCAGCAACACCCGGACGGCATCGTCGATCTGTCGATCGGCACGCCGGTCGACCCCACCCCCCAGCTCGTACGCCGGGCGCTGGCCGAGGCCGCCGACGCGCCCGGGTACCCCGCGACGTACGGCACTCCCGCGCTGCGTGAGGCCGCCGCGGGCTGGCTCGCCCGGCGGCTCGGGGTCGCCGCCGACCCCGCCGCGATCCTGCCGGTCATCGGCACCAAGGAACTCGTCGCGTGGCTGCCGACGCTGCTCGGCGCCGGAGCCGGCGACACCGTCGCGATCCCCGGTCTCGCCTACCCGACGTACGACGTCGGCGCGCGTCTCGCCGGGGCCACGTCGCTGACGGTCGACGGGCTGCTCGGTCTCGGGCCGGAGACCCCGAAGATCATCTGGATCAACTCGCCGTCCAACCCGACCGGCCAGGTGCTCCCCGCCGAGCACCTCCGCAAGGTCGTCGGGTGGGCCCGCGAGCGCGGCGTGATCCTCGTCAGTGACGAGTGCTACGCCGAGCTCGGCTGGGAGGCCGAGCCGGTCTCCGTTCTGCGCTCGGACGTCTGCGGCGACGACCACACCGGTCTGCTCGCCGTGCACTCGCTGTCCAAGCGATCCAACCTGGCGGGTTACCGCGCCGGCTTCGTCGCCGGCGACCCGGTGCTGGTCAAAGAGCTCCTCGAGGTGCGCAAGCACGCTGGGATGATCATGCCGGCGCCGGTGCAGGCCGCGATGACGGTCGCGCTCGAGGACGACGAGCACGTCGAGGAGCAACGGGCGCGCTACGCACGGCGTCGCGAGTCCCTGCGCACCGCCTTCGAGGCGCACGGTTTCCGCGTCGACCACTCCGAGGGCGGCCTGTACCTCTGGCTGACCCGCGACGAGCCCTGCTGGGACACCGTGAAGACGCTCTCCGAACTCGGCATCCTCGTCGCGCCGGGAGAGTTCTACGGGGCGCAGGGAGCGCGGCACGTGCGCGCGGCGTTCACCGCGACGGACGAGCGGGTCGCCGCGGCCGTCACACGCCTCGCGGGCTGATCGCCGAAGAGACGTATCTCATGCCGTGACCTTGGGTAGGTCGGCTGTGCCGGGCTGTGCGCGCCCGGGCGTCATGGTGTTTCATAGAACCGAATAAGGTTCTACTTACGCCGCCGTCGAGGAGCGCAACGTATGCAGCGCGAGATCTTCACCGAAGAACACGAGGCCTTCCGCGACACCGTGCGGTCCTTCATCGCGAAGGAGGTCGCGCCCTTCCACGAGCAGTGGGAGAAGGACGGCGTCGTCTCCCGCGATGTGTGGCTCGCCGCCGGGCGCCAGGGCCTGCTCGGCATCGACATCGACGAGCGGTACGGCGGTGGCGGCGAACCCGACTACCGCTACTACGTGGTCATGGGTGAGGAACTGGCCCGCGCCGGGGTCCACGGCCCGGGTTTCGCGGTGCACAACGACATCAACGGCGGCTACCTGAGCCGCCTCGCCACCGACGAGCAGAAGCAGCGCTGGCTGCCCGGCTACTGCTCCGGTGAGATCATCACCGCCATCGCCATGACCGAGCCCGCCGCCGGGTCGGACCTGCAGGGCATCCGGACGACCGCGGTCAAGGACGGCGACGACTACATCCTCAACGGGCAGAAGACGTTCATCACCAACGGCATCCTGTCCGACCTGGTCATCGTCGTCGCCCGTACGGACCCCGAGGCCGGCCACAAGGGCATCAGCCTGCTCGTGGTCGAACGCGGCATGATCGGCTTCGAGCGGGGCCGCAACCTGGAGAAGGTCGGGCTGCACGCTCAGGACACGGCCGAGTTGTACTTCGAGAACGTACGGGTCCCGAAGGAGAACCTCCTCGGCGAGGAGGGCGAGGGCTTCGTCTACCTGATGCAGAACCTCCCGCGCGAGCGGGTCGCCATCGGCGTCACCGCGCTCGCGGGCGCGGAGAAGGCGTTCGAGGAGACGCTGGAGTACTGCCGCGGCCGCGAGGCGTTCGGCCGGCCCATCGGGAGGTTCCAGCACAACCGGTTCACGCTGGCGGAGATCAAGACCGAGTTGTCCGTGGCCCGCGCGTTCACCGACCGCTGCGTGACCGAGCACGTCGCGGAGCGGCTGAGCACCGAAGAGGCCTCGATGCTCAAGTGGTGGAACACCGAACTGTGCAACCGGGTCGTGGACCGCTGCCTGCAACTGCACGGCGGCTACGGCTACATGTCGGAATACCCGATCGCCAAGGCCTACCTCGACGCCCGCATCCAAACGATATTCGGCGGCACGACCGAGATCATGAAGGAGATCATCGGCCGCAGTCTCGGTCTGTAGCTTCGGCGGCGGCACGAGAACGGGCGGGCGGCGGCACGTTTAGGCGCGGTGCGCTGGGTATCGGGGCTCCAACGCGATAAGACGGAGCCGACATGACCGAGGGCAGGGCGTCCGGCGGACGCAGGAGGCGGCCGCGAGGAGTCACCGGCCTGCGGACCATGCCGTGGACCTGTCGGACGAGGAGCAGCCGATGACCGTGAACAGCAACGAGCCGGCACACGAGCGGACGGCGGAGGCGATGGCCGCCAAGGCCGATGGCCTGAAGGAGCGCGCTCAGGAGAAGGCCGCGCAGGCCAAGGAGGCCGTCACGGGCCACGCCGGCGACGCCGTACGGACCACGCAGGAGAAGGCCGGGCAGGTCAAGGACACGGTCTCCGACCTGGCGTCCAAGGCGCGCGAGAACGCGACGCCCCCGGCGATCACCAGTCCCCCCGCCGTACGCGGCGCCGGCGCCGCGGCCGTCGGGGTGGCCACCGCACTGGCCGTGTGGCTGCTGCGCCGCCGGGCGAAGCGGAACGCCAATCCCTGGCGGCATGCCGCCCAGACCGCCAAGTCCCAGATCAAGACGGTACGCCGCGAGGCGAAGTCGGGCCTCAAAGCCGCGCGCAAGCGCTCACGCGCCGAGGCCGCCGCGCAGGTGGCCTCGGCCAGGGCGAAGGCGCACCGGGCCAAGGCCCGCGCGAAGTCCTGGAAGTGACCCATGACACGGACGACGCCGGCGCCCGCCGAGCGAACCGCCTCGCGGCGTCGGCGTCCCGTGGAGGAGTCCGGCGACCAGGAGAAGCCGCGTCGGGCGCCCGGTCAGCGGATCATGACGTGGTTCTCGGCGGCCTTCTTGTCCGTGGTCCAGCCGCTGTGGCCGTCGCTGGCGCGCCAGTGGCGGCCGGAGTAGCGGACCTCGCGCAGGCCGTACAGCTGTGCGTGGGCGACCAGCCAGCTCGCCATCGTCCAGCCGGATCGGCTGGTGGACGCGGGCAGGTCGTCGCCGTCGCCGTCGAGTTTCAGCGTCGAGCGGAGCTCGGCCAGTGCCGCTGGCGCGTCGGAGGTCTTCTTGCGCTTGTTCGGCGGGTACCAGCAGCGTACGGACGCCGGTGCGTGGCCCGTGAAGGCCGTCGCGAGGGTCTTGGCGTCCTCCTCGTGCTGGGCGTAGGCGCTGCCGTCGGCGCTGCGCTGGACCTTCTGCGCGGCCTCGTGCACCGGCAGGCCCGTGTAGTCCTTCACCTTGACCAGCGCGGTGAAGAAACGGCCGGTGGCGTACACCGGGTCCTTGAGCTTCTCGGCCGAGCCCCAGCCCTGTGACGGGCGCTGCTGGAAGAGGCCGACGGAGTCGCGGTCGCCGCTCTCCAGGTTGCGCAGGTGCGACTCCTGCAGCGCGGTCGCGTACGCGATGACCGCGGCGCGCTCGGGCAGCTTGCGGCGCAGCGCGACCGCGGCGATGGTGGAGGCGTTGGCGGCCTGTTCGAGGTCGAGCGGCATCACTCCGGCATCGGCGCGCGCCTCGCAGCTCGTGCCGTGGAGATACGGGCGAAAATGCAGGTAGAGCACCACACCGCCACCCGCGATGACCAGCGCCGTGGCCAACGCGACCGTCGCGAGCCGCAGCCGTCTCCTATCCGCTCTCCCCACGCGAAGACCGTACCGGCTCACCGACCCTGATGCGCATCGGTCGCCCACCGCGCCGCTATCCTCGCCGCCATGACCGACACGTTCACCAGCCCGATCTCCAGCGCCATCGACGAGCTGTGGGAACGCCGGGCGGAGCTGAGCCCCGAGGACACGAGCGCGCGCGAGGCCATCCTGGCCGCCGTCGACCAGATCGACGCGGGCACCGCACGCGTCGCCCACGTCGACGAGACCACCGACGAGGTCGTGGTCGACGAGCGCGCCAAGCGGGCGATCCTGCTCGGCTTCAAGGTCCTCGAGATGACGACCTCGCAGGCCGGCGACTTCCAGTACCACGACCGGATCCCGCTGAAGACCCGGTTCGACGGCGTGCGCGTCGTCCCCGGCGCGATCGCGCGCTGGGGCTCCTACCTCGCGCCCGGCGTCGTGCTGATGCCCTCGTTCACCAACGTCGGCGCGTACGTCGACTCCGGCACGATGGTCGACACGTGGGCGACCGTCGGCTCGTGCGCTCAGATCGGTAAGAACGTCCACCTGTCCGGCGGCGTCGGCATCGGCGGCGTGCTGGAGCCGCCGAACGCCCGGCCCGTCGTCATCGAGGACGAGGCCATGATCGGCAGCCGCTCGATGATCGTGGAGGGCGCGCGCGTCGGCAAGGGCGCGGTCGTCGGTTCTGGTACGAACCTCTCGGCGTCCATGCCGGTCATCGACGTGCAGACGGGTGAGGAGCTCGGCCGCGGCCGGATCCCCGACTGGTGCGTCGCGGTCGGCGGCACGCGGTTGAAGGAGTTCCCCGGCGGGACGTTCGGCATGCCCGCGGTGCTCGTCATCCGGCGTCTGGAGCCCGGCATGCGCCACGACAAGTCCCAGCTCAACGACATCCTGCGCGACCACGGCCTCAGCGCGTGAGTGGATGCGCCGGGGCCCGCGTACGGGCCCCGGCGCGTCGGCGGGGTCGGGATGTGCCGTCGGAGACGTCGGCGGCGTACCGCCGGAAGGCCGGCGTCGTTCCTTACGCCGGCAGGACACGGACACGGAGGAGATGCGAGGGGCCCCGGCGGCAGCGGGGAGGACGCCGGGGCCCCTGCACACCTGGCGGGGGTCAGGTGTTGTCGGCGAGGGCGAGCAGGCGGTCGGCCGTGCCGTTGAAGACGTCCTGGTCACCGGGGAACGTGCCGCTGTCGGCGTGCTGCCAGAACGTGTAGAAGCCCCAGCCGGCCGGCAGCGTGCCCGCCGAGCTGGAGTAACGCGCGATCCAGAGCGGGTCGTTGCTCGCGAAGGTGGAGTCGGAGTTACCGGTGCAGCTCGTCCACCAGTCGAGCGTGGAGTAGATGACCGCCCAGCGGCCGGTCTTGGCGTGGTACTCGTTGACGAACGCGTGGATCCAGCTGCGCATCGACGCCTGGCTGAGCCCGTAGCAGGTCGCGCCGTAGGGGTTGTACTCGATGTCGAGCGCGCCCGGCAGCGTGTGGTGGTCGGCGGACCAGGCGCCGCCGTGCGCGGCGAAGTAGTCGGCCTGCGCCGCGCCGCTGGAGGTGTTCGGCGTCGCGAAGTGGTACGCACCGCGGATGAGGCCGACGTTGTACGAGCCGACGTACTGCTGGCTGAAGTACGGGTTCGTGTACGACGTGCCCTCGGTCGCCTTGACGTAGGCGAACTTCGCGCCGTTGTTCTTGACGGTGGTCCAGTTGACGTTGCCCTGGTAGCTGGACACGTCCAGGCCGGGCAGCCCGGAGACGGCCGGGGTGACGGTTCCCGGGGCGGTCGAGCCCGAGCGGGCGGCCAGGCCCGAGCCCATGTGGTCCTGGTCGGGGTGGGTGATCGGGTTGGGGGACGCGCCGGCGGCGGGGCCGAGGGCGAGGGCGGTGCCGGCGAGGGCGAGCGCCGTGGTGGCGGTGCTCAACCGGCGGATCAGGCGGCGGGCCACGGATCCTCCTGGGGGGATTCGAGGGGCGGGAGAGGGTGAGGCGGCGTTGCCTCAGGAGCCCTCGCGGGCACCGACGGCGGGGCCGTGGTCGCCGCGATGGCGGGGTCCGGGCAGGTTCGACCGGACGTAGGGGGTCGCGCGCTCGGCGCGGAGGGGGGAGGCACCAAGGGCGGTCGCGACGTCGTTGCGCAGCTGGGGCAGCTTGGCGTACAGCGCGTCGCCGGGGCACTCGGTGCTGTTGTAGTCGCGGTGACCCACGATCGCGGCGTGCGGGTCGAGGCCGTAGTCGTCGCAGAGCCACGCGAGCGTCTGGACGAGGGCGTTCCACAGCGCGGTCGGGGGCAGCACGCTGGTGTAGGTGCCCTCGTTCTCGATGCCGAGGGTGTGCCCGTTCTCGTTGGCGGTCTGGGCGCCCATCACGTTGGCGCCCTTGCCGATGGCCTCCAGCGAGCGGTTGCGTCCCTCCATCACGTAACCGCCGCGGCTGATGGTCAGCTGCTGTCCGGTGTCGGCCCAGCCGTTGGTGTCCATGTGCAGGTCCTGGCAGTCACGGGACAGCTGGAACGCGTGCGAGAGCGAGTAGTCGGTGGAGTTGGGAAAGGCCATGTGGTGGACGACGAGGTGGTCGGGCGCGGCGATGATCTGCGCCGGTGACGTCGGGGGCCGTGCGCCCCACTCCGCCCGGGTGTAGACGCGCGGCCGGGTGTAGGCGTTGGCCGGGGCCGATCGGGTGAGGTCGGCCGCCCCGATGAGCGCGGCACCACCCGCGACGGCGGCCGCACGCACCATGAAGTCACGACGGCCGAAGGACGATGTGTCGGGCATGGCGGGGGACTCCCTGCGGTCGAAGCTGTTTCCGCTCCCGCCATAGGTAAATATCCTACCCAGTAACATCGCGAAAGGTGGAAAATTCCCCCAACGGAGCCCCTTTCTGTTGGCAGGTCGATAAGTCAGTACAGGTCAGGAGTGTCGTCAAGGGCCCTTCGGGGCGCGGGGGGTTGGCCGGATCCGGGCACTCCCGAAGTAGGCTGAGGGCTCATGCGGCTTGATCTGAACCAGGACGTGGCGGCTCTGACCGCGGCGATCGTCGACATCGAATCCGTCAGCGGCGACGAGAAGGCCCTCGCCGACGCCATCGAAGAGGCGCTGCGGGCCCTGCCTCATCTGACCGTCGAGCGCGACGGCGACACGGTGATCGCGCGTACGTCGCAGGGACGGAGCGAGCGGGTCGTCATCGCCGGCCACATCGACACCGTCCCGGTCAACCGCAACCTGCCCTCGCGGGTCGAGGGCGACCGGCTCTACGGCTGCGGCACCGGCGACATGAAGGCCGGCGTCGCCGTCCAGCTCAAGCTCGCCACGCTGGCCGAGACCAACCGCGACGTGACGTACTTCTTCTACGAGTGCGAAGAGATCGAGGAGGCGCGCAACGGCCTCAAGCGCATCGGCGACACCCGGCCCGAACTGCTCAAGGCCGACTTCGCCGTGCTCATGGAGCCCTCCGGCGGCATCATCGAGGGCGGCTGCCAGGGCACCATCCGGGTCGACGTGAAGGTACTCGGCGAGCGCGCGCACAGCGCCCGCTCCTGGATGGGCTCGAACGCCATCCACAGCGCCGGCGCGGTGCTGGACGTCCTGCGCGCGTACGAGCCGCGCCGCCCGGTCGTCGACGGGCTGGAGTTCCACGAGGGGCTCAACGCGGTGTTCATCAGCGGCGGCGTGGCCGGAAACGTCATCCCCGACGAGTGCGTCGTGACCGTCAACCACCGCTTCGCTCCCGACAGGTCACTCGAAGACGCCGAAAAGCACCTGCGGGAGGTCTTCACCGGCTACGACGTGACCGTGGTCGACGGCGCAGCGGGCGCCCGGCCCGGCCTCACGCATCCGGCCGCCGCGGCGTTCGTCGAGGCGATCGGCGGTGCGTCGATGGCGCGGGCCAAACTGGGGTGGACGGACGTCGCACGGTTCTCCGCACTCGGCATCCCGGCGGTCAACTTCGGCCCCGGAGAGCCGAGCCTGTCGCACACGAAGGACGAGTACGTCGAGATCCCGCGCATCTTCGCGGGAGAGGAGCGCATGCGGGCCTGGCTCACGGCGTGACCCGGCCCGCATGATTTGACCTGAAGCGCAGAAAGGCGAGAGTGGTCTCATGACGCAGGCGGCGACCGAGGCGCTCACCATCGCGGAGGCGGCCGGCCGCGCCGGCGTCTCCACCCACACCCTTCGCTACTACGAACGCATCGGCGCGCTCCGTGAGCGGCCCGAGCGCGATCCCAGCGGGCACCGCCGGTACACCGAGCGCGACCTGAGCTGGATCGTCCTGCTGACGCGCCTGCGCGCCACGGGCATGCCGATCGCCACGATGCTCCGCTACGCCGAGCTGGCGCGCGCGGGCACGGCCACGGCGGCGGAGCGCAAGGCACTCCTGCTGAACCACCGCGCCGAGGTCGCGGCCCACGTCGAGCAGCTCCAGCGCGACCTCGCGATGATCGACTACAAGATCGAGATCTACGACGACATCGAACGGGAGCGGATCGGCCCCGACGCCTGACCGGGGACGATCGGGCGACGGGGCGTACGGAGACGGGCGGGCGTACGGCGGGTGGCTTCCTCGTGACGCGTGCACCGGCCGAGTTAAACCGGTTGCCCGGCTGGCTACGGTTATGGGCATGCGATCTGACCAGGCGCCGCGCAGGAGGCGGCAGGGCCCGGCCATGCTCCGTGGCAAGGCCATCCCTTCGACGACCACCGACCAGAGACTCCTCGATGCCCGTGGCCCCTCGGACTGGGTGCACACCGACCCCTGGCGAGTGCTGCGCATCCAGGCGGAGTTCGTCGAGGGTTTCGGGTTGCTGGCCGATCTGCCGCACGCCGTGAGCGTCTTCGGCTCCGCGCGCACCAAGCCGGACGACGAGGAGTACGAGCTGGCGCAGCGGATCGGCGGCGCGCTGGCCGAGGCCGGGTACGCGGTCATCACGGGCGGCGGGCCGGGGATCATGGAGGCCGCCAACAGCGGCGCCGTCTCCGCGGGCGGCATATCGGTCGGGCTCGGCATCGAGCTGCCCTTCGAGCAGAGCCTGAACGACCACGTCGACATCGGCATCGAGTTCCGTTACTTCTTCGTCCGCAAGACGATGTTCGTGAAGTACTCCCAGGCGTTCATCGTGCTGCCGGGCGGCTTCGGCACCCTCGACGAGCTGTTCGAGGCGATCACCCTCGTCCAGACCAAGAAGATCACCCGGTTTCCGATCGTGCTGGTCGGCACCGCCTTCTGGGGCGGCCTGCTCGACTGGATCAAGAACCAGATGCTCCCGGCCGGCAAGATCGCCCACGAGGATCTGGACCTGGTCCACCTCACCGACGACCCGGCCGAGGTCGTGGAGATCGTCAAGCGCGCCCACGAGACGCAGGTGCGACTGCTGGAGGAGCGCGCCGCGCAGGAGGAGCTCGCGGCCGGGGGAGGGAACGGTTCCTGATGCGGGTCTGTGTCTTCTGTTCCTCCAGCGGCCGGATCGACCGCCGCTACCTCGAGCTCGCCGAACAGGTCGGCCGCGAACTGGCGCGCCGGGGCCACGCACTCGTCAGCGGCGGAGCGACCGTGTCGTGCATGGGCGCCGTCGCGCGCGCCGCGCGTGACGGCGGCGCCCATACCGTCGGCGTGATCCCCCAGGCGCTCGTCGACGTCGAGGTCGCCGACGACGACGGTGAGCTGATCGTGACCGAGGACATGCGGTCGCGTAAGGGCGAGATGGACCGCCGCTCGGACGCGTTCCTGGTCCTGCCGGGCGGGCTGGGCACGCTCGAGGAGCTCTTTGAGATCTGGACCTCGCGGGTGCTCGGCATGCACGACAAGCCGATCGCCATCCTCGACCCGTACTCCCTGTACGAACCGCTGCGCGACCTGATGAAGCATCTGCTGGAGGAGGGCTTCGCCCGGCCTCGCGTCTTCGACGCGATCGGCTGGACCAGCACGGTGGCGGAGGCCTTCGACCACCTCGAACGCACTCCGGTACGCCTGGAGGCGACGGCCGAGGACTACCTCGAATCGGAGCCGTGAGCGGGCCCGGTGCCGGGTGTGGCACGATCGGATGATCGAGGCACAGAGGGGAGCCCGATCTTGCTCGTCATGACCATCACCGTGGCGCTGGTCGCCGTGGCCGTGCTGGGCGCGATCGTCGTCGTGGCCGTCGGCGGAGGCGGCCAACTCTCCACGGAGCACCCGGACCATCCGCCGCTGGCCCTGCCCGGAGGCCGTGCCGTCGGCGGCACCGACGCGGTGCTCCTGCGCCTGCCGCTCGGGCTCTGGGGGTACCACAAGCAGATCACCGACGAGGCGCTGCAGCGTTTCGCGGACGAGCTGACCGAACGCGAGACGCGCATCGCCGTGCTCGAGCAGGAACTCGCCGAGGCACGCCAGGGACGCGACGGAGACACGCGGCCCGACCTGCGCCCGGAGCGGCACGTCGGTCGGCACGCGGCCCTGCCTCCGGCGCGGAACGACACGCCCGACCCGATGGTCACCCGCACCGACATCCGGCCCGGCCTGTCCGTCTCGGGCCAGGAGCCGCCCGCCACCCACACGGACGTCCCCTCCGAAGGGCCCACGCGGATCGGCGACCCGTGGAAGACGATCGTCGACCGGCCCGCGGACGCCGAGGAGGAGGCCGACCCGGTCGAGGAGCGCCCGTCCGAGCCGGTCGGGTCTTCGGTGGAAGAGTCGGCGGAGCGGCCTGTCGGGCACGCCGCGTCTTCCGAGCGGGTCGGGTCTTCGACGAAAGAGCCGGGGGAGGCATCGCAGGAGCGGCGTGTCGAGACCGCCGTGTCTTCCGGGCAGGCCGAAGCTCCGGCAGAAGAGCAGGACGAGCCCGAAGAGCCGGTGGCGCGGAAGGATGACGGCGAGTGAGCCGCGTGGCCGTGCACGCCTCGGTCGACGTACCGGCGCCCGCCGAACGCGTGTGGGAACTGCTCGTCGACTGGCCGCGGCACGACGAGTGGGTGCCCTTCACCCGCGCGGAGGGCGGCGCGGCCGAGGGTGAGGGCGTCGAGGCCTGGACCGGTGTCGGGCCGATCGGCTTCCTCGACACGATGGTGATCTCCGAGTGGAGGCCGTCGACGCGTGTCGCGGTCCGCCACACGGGGCGTCTGGTGCGCGGCGAGGGGCGTTTCGACCTGATGGACCTTCCCGGAGGACGCTGCCGGGTGACCTGGGCCGAGCTGATCGACCTGCCGCTGGGCCCGGCCGGCCGGGTGGGCTGGATCGCGGTCGGACCGCTCGCTCGTCTCATGCTCCACACGTCGCTCCGCCGTCTCGCTAAACTGTTCGAATGACGACGATCGGCCCTGATGGGCTGGCGCGCTGCCCGTGGGGCGTTTCGGCGCCCGACTACATCGCCTACCACGACGACGAATGGGGCCGTCCGGTCCGCGACGACCGCGGGCTGTACGAGCGCCTCTGCCTGGAGGCCTTCCAGTCCGGGCTGTCCTGGCTGACGATCCTGCGCAAGCGATCGGGCTTCCGGCGCGCCTTCGACGACTTCGCGATGGAGAAGGTCGCGGCGTACGGCCCGGCCGACGTCGAGCGGCTGCTCGCCGACGCCTCCATCGTGCGCAACCGCCGCAAGGTCGAGGCGGCGATCGCGAACGCCCGCGCCTCCCTCGACCTGCCGGACGGGCTGGCGGCTCTCGTGTGGAAGTACGCCGATCCCGCCGCGCCGGCCCCGAAGACGGTCGCGGACGTACCGGCCACGACCCCTGGCTCCAAGGCGCTGGCCAAGGAGCTCAAGGGGCATGGCTTCCGGCACGTGGGCCCCACGACCGTCTACGCCCTGATGCAGGCCTGTGGGCTGGTCGATGACCACCTGGTGGAGTGTCACCGGCGCGGGGCCTACACCACCGGCTGATCATTCAGAGCCGGTCCCAAGGGTTGGCTCTTTGGATACGGGTGAGGTCGTCTTTTCTCGGGCCTTTTCTATTCTGCGACGGGGGCGCCACGATGGATTTGGCGTTTAGGCGAGTGCTCATTGCGATTTCCACACAGTTGTCGCCAGCGTGACCACTGCGGCTGCTTCGGCGCCAGCCGATGGTCATTTCAGTCCCTCTTTCGCGGTAGCGGAACGGTCGCCGAATGCTTCTCGACGCCAACAGTGGGCGGAGTCGGTCGTGCTCACGTTTCCTCTCCCCAATCGGTCTGGCGGGTTTCGCCGACCTGGTGACATGGTTTGTAGGCAGCCCAAAAACGCCGAGACGGTGGTCACGGCTTACCTTTGCTGCCCGGTCAACGTGTTCGCCGGCCACGCATTCGCCGAGGCCATGTCTTACCTCGGCGAGGCGTTGGACGGAGAATCCCCCTCTATGCAGCGTACGCACAATTCGAAGGCAGTACGAGTCGATCCGCGACTCGTCGAATTTGCGTCGTGCCGAAAAGGTGCGCGAGCCGTCCGCATTAATAGATCAGCGGCTCGCCCTATCGATCACCGCCTCGTTCGCGAGCGGACGCGGAATGCCGTTCCGCGCGGTGCTGTCTCGGTGCCCGCCGCGTCATGGCGCGGATCCGGGCCGGACGCGCGACGCCTGGGGTGCACTCTCCGCGGCGGAGCCGGCCGGCCGATGGCCCCGAATAACGGTCGCCGTCCGTGCGGTGGCCGCAAGCGGCCGAGAAGAGTGACAAGCTCCTAGGCGAGCCGGCGCAAGGTGCCGGGCGTGACCGCGTGGACCTGCCCGGGTATGTCGTTGAAGCGGACATGTGCCTTCCCCCGGCCGACCTTCACCACCACGCCCCGGCCGAAGCCCAGCTCCATCGGACCGTCGAAGCCGTCTCCGGCCCGTACGGCGTCGCCGATGTCGAGGCTCTGTCCGGCGCAGTCGACGATGCCCATTGCGGGCGTGCGCTTTCGCCTGACGGCGTCAGCCGCCGGCCGGCGGGTGAAGGTGACCGCGACGGGCACGGCGGATGCCATCACGACGGCGGCCGCGACCCAGCTCGCGGGACTGGGAGACGCCAAGACCGCCAGGGCGGTGCCGGCTCCGATCGTCCCGGCCCCCGTGAGCGCGGTTCGCGTTGCCATGGGTCGGAGAGTAACCGTCCGACTCACGCGGACAACGGGTTGTGTCCGGTTGAGGCCGTTGTGACAACCTCTCGCCGTTTCGCGCATCGGGGCGCCCGCCCCGGCACGCGCGTACGAGAGTCGGCGGTCTTCGAAGACGGGTGGCCGTTGTGACGACCTCTCGCCGTCTCGCGCATCGGGGGCGGACACTCCAGTACCCCCACACGCGCGTACGACGGTCAGCGGCCCTCGAAGACGGGCTGTTCCTTACGCAGGAACGCCTTGGTGGCGGCGGCGTGGTCGGCGGTCTCGGCGCACGCTCTCTGCAGCTGTGCCTCATTGGCCAGCGCGCCGGCCAGGTCGGTCACCGCCGCGTGGTCCACCGCGGCCTTGACCGCGGCGTACGCCAGCGTGGGGCCCACGCCGACCCGGGCGGCCAGGTCGCGCTTTG
>NZ_JBHLZP010000037.1:0-30210 GCF_042429965.1 Actinoallomurus acaciae | reverse complement strand
TGCGGCCGGCGTGGCGGGACGCGCGCCCGCTGCTGGACCGCGAGGTCGCGCGCGTGGGCGTGGCGGCGATGCGCGGCCGGCTCGACGCGATCCTCGGCGGCATCCATCCGAGCAGCCGGTTCGAGGACGGCGTGCTGAAGATCCGCGATCCCGAGCCCGCCCGGTTCGACCTGGCCGGACGCCCGTTGGTGCTGGTGCCGATGGTCTCCGGCGGCGACGCGCTGATCTGCAGCCTCGACCGGCCGGACGCGGTGTGGCTGGGCTACCCGGTGCCCGGCGCGGGGCGGCTGTTCCGGAGCCAGCCCGCGCAGGACGGCGGCAACGCCCTCGAACTCCTGCTCGGCCCGGTCCGCGCGCAGGTGCTGAACGCGGTGTCCCGGCCGGTCACGATGGGCGAACTGGCCACGCTGACCCGGCTCACCCCCAGCGCGGTCACCTACCACTGCGAACGCCTCGCCGTCGCCGGCCTCGTGCGACGGGAACGGCACGGCCGGGAGGTCCGGGTGTCGCTCACTCCGCGCGCGGAACGGCTGACCGAACTGTTCGACGAGTAACGACGAGTAACACTGCTCGACGAGTCTGGCGAGGCCCGGCTTTACGTGTTACGAAGATATGTAAAGCCCGGCTGTCGCGGGAGGTTCCCCCCATGAGCGAGCGAATCAAAGGCACGCCCCAGCGGTCACGCCCTCCGGCGAAGGAGGACTCATGAGCATGCGCGATCGCTACACGACCCCGATCCCGGAGACCACCTGGCACGTGCCCGTCACGGGAGCGGCGCGGTTCAACTGGGAGTACGACGACGGCCGCGACCGGCTGCTGTCGCTCTACCAGAAGGGCAAGGACAAGCAGTGGGACGCCCAGAAGCGCATCGACTGGGACGTCTCCGTCGACCCGAACAACGTCGCCGGCTTCCCCGATGAGCTCAACCCGCTGGCCGGCTCGGACCTGTGGAACCGGATGCCGCAGGAGGCGCGCGACGAGTTCGGCCGCCACCAGGGCACCTGGCTGTTCAGCCAGTTCCTGCACGGCGAGCAGGGGGCGCTGACGGTCGCCGCGCGCATTGTGGAGTCGGTGCCCGACATGGACTCCAAGTTCTACGCCGCGACCCAGGTCATGGACGAGGCGCGCCACGTCGAGCTGTACAACAAGTTCATCCAGGACAAGATCGGGATGTACTACCCGATCAACCAGGACCTGGCCAAGCTCCTGGAGGAGTCGCTGTCCGACGGCCGCTGGGACCTGCCCTACCTCGGCATGCAGGTGCTCATCGAGGGCCTGGCCCTCGCCGCCTTCGGCGTCTACCGCGACATGTCCACGAACCCGCTCGTCAAGCAGCTTCTCGCGTACGTCATGCAGGACGAGGCACGACACGTGGCGTTCGGGCGGCTGGCGCTGAAGGACTATTACGCGCAGCTGACCTCGAAGGAACGCGCCGAACGCGAGGAGTTCGTCGTCGAGGGCTGCTACCTGATGCGCGACCGGTTCAAGGGCAAAGAGATCTTCGAGACGCTCGACATGCCGGTCAAGGAGTGCATGGACCTCGTCGACAACGGCCCGGTGTACCAGCTCTACCAGTCGCTGCTCTTCACCCGCATCGTCCCGTGCGTCCGTGACATCGGACTGTGGGGCGAGAAGGTGCAGAAGGCCTACGCCGACATGGGCGTACTCGACCACGCCAAGGCCGACCTGGTCCAGCTCATGAAGCAGGACGAGGACATCGCCGAAGAGGTCGACCGGGCCAAGCACGAACAGGAACTGGCCGTACGCCGCGAGGAGGTCCACGACGCCATCGCCGAGGGCGCCGAGGACTGACTCCACCGGCCGGCGACCGGCCGACACTCGCCGCAAAGGCGGCAAGGAAGACAAGCTGCCCTACGGCTCCGGGGCGCCCCGATGTTCGGCGTATGACCCATCGGACACTTCGCCGCATTCTGGATGCGGTAAGTAATACGATCACTGGCTCCGTGCCAATACGCCGTGAGATAGGGCACAAAAACCAGCGCCTTGGGCGTGACCATGCGTCGTGGCCCCCTAAGGTCGGGGACTCGTGCGCGGGGCCTGGACGGCTCGTGCCGATCGGGCACCGACGGTTCTGCCGTTGGGCCCGATGTCCTGTCCCCGACCAAAGGACCCCTTTGTGGGTAGATCCGGCCGACATCGTCAGACTGAGACACCGAAGAGACTCCGTACCGCTCTCATCGCCGCCGCCGGGCTCACCGCGGTCGCACTCGCCGCGATCACTGTCGCGGTCGCCGGAGTCGACTCCTCATCGGCGCAGATGAAGGCCCGCGCCGCCGCCGCCGATCCGCCGCGGCCGCTCGACCGGGCCAGCCGCGATCAAGATCGCACGCCGATCGCCACGCCGACACCGGAGCCCAGCGACACGCCGACACCGGCGCCGGTCGCCAAGAAGAAACGGCACACCACCAAGATCCTCGCGCACGGGGCCTGTGAGGCGTCCTACTACGGCACGAGCGGCGGACGGACCGCCAGCGGGGAGGCACTCGACCCGGACGGCCTCACCGCGGCACACCGGTCACTGCCGATCGGTTCGAAGGTCCGGGTGACCAACCGCAACAACGACCGTTCGGTGGTCGTGCGGATCAACGACCGGGGCCCGTTCGTCGCCGGGCGCTGTCTGGACCTGTCCACCGGGGCGATGCAGGCGGTGGGGGGTCTCGCCTCGGGGGTCATCCCGGTCAAGTACGAGGTCCTCGCGAAGGTCTGAGCGCCGAGACCACACCAAGAAATGACCTAGAAAACGGAATGCGAGCGTTCGCGGGCGGTCGACTCCTTCCCCCAAAGAAGTCCCGACCCGCGAACGCTCGCCTTCCTGCGGCCTGGACGGGTACAGATCCAAGGCCCCTGGGAACGGCCTTCGCGTCGCGTCCCCCGTTGAATCCCCCAATTCATCGCGACGCGCCAGGCCTTTTTGTTGGTCTGTGGTCCTGCAGCCACTACGTTACGTAGCCCACCGGGGTGAAGCCGTCCACCCCAGGGTGACACTTCGCCGTACAACCACGGTTGACCTGCGGGTTTGCGGCTTCGTGGGGTTCACTGGGTGATGGGTTGAGGTTTGGCGGGACAGGCCCCGACCAAGGAACACAATGTGGCTGCGAAGGGGCGACCTTGAGGCCCAAACGGCTGGTCACCCCTGCCGACCTACTGTTGTCGGCCGGGGTCTTCGCCGTGTATCTACCCTATCTGCACGGGCGTGGTCATACCGTGCCGGCACTCACTCTTTCCGCGCTGGCCGCGGGGGTACTGCTCGCGCGAAAGCGTTTCCCCATTCCCACCGTTGTCGTCTGTCTCATCCTCTCGGGTTTCATCGGCGTACTCCTGCGACGCAGCTATCCCGCGACTCCGGCCGACCTCGTCGCTCTCTACGCGGTCGGCCGTTACTCTGGCCGCGCGTGGGCGCTGATGATGGCGGTCGCCACCCCGATCGTCGGCTTCATCGTCGCCGCGGCCATCGAGCGGATCCCCTCCTACAACTTCGAGAACCTCGGCACCCTCGCGACCGTCCCGCTCGTGGTGCTCGCCGGGGCGTGGGTCCGGATTCAGCGCACGTACGTCCTGGGCGCGGAGGAGCGCGCCGAACGGGCCGAGCGCGAGCGCGAGGACGAGGCCCGCCGTCGGGTCACCGAGGAGCGCCTGCGCATCGCCCGTGAGCTGCACGACATCGTGGGGCACGCGCTGATGTCGATCAGTGTGACGTCCTCGGTCAGCGCCCGGTTCGTCGAGGAGGATCCCAAGGCGGGCCGCGAGGCGCTGGAGACGATCAACAGCGTCAGCAACTCCGCCCTGGGAGAGATCCGCAGGACGCTGAGCCTGTTGCGCGGCACCGCCGAGCCGTTGAAGCGCCCCGGGCTCGGCCTGGACGACCTGCCCGACCTGGTCCAGCAGAGCCGGACGGCCGGCCTGCCGGTGACCCTGCACGAGTCGGGGCGGCCGATCGAGGTCCCGGCGATCGTCGGGTTCACCGTGTACCGCATCGTTCAGGAGAGCCTCACCAACATCAGGCGTCACGCCCGCGACGTCCTCAAGGTCGCGGTGACGCTCACCTTCACCCCGGACAGCCTGGACGTCGCGGTCACCAATGACGGCCGGCCGGTCGAGATGAGCGATCAGGCCTCGTACGGCCTGGGTATTCAGGGCATGCGCGAGCGCGTCGCCGCGACCGGCGGGCGTCTCAACACCACGGCACTGCCGGGCGGCGGCTTCCGCGTGCACGCCCGCCTGCCTCTGAAGGAGTCCCGTCCATGACGATCCGTGTCCTGCTGGCCGACGATCAGACGACCGTACGCGCCGGTTTCAAGCTCCTCATCGACTCGACCGAGGACATGCACGTGGTCTGCGAGGCCGCCGACGGCAAGACCGCCGTCGAGGGGGCACGGGCGACGTCGCCGGACGTGATCCTCATGGACATCCGGATGCCCGGGATGGACGGCATCGAGGCGACCCGTCGCATCACCGACGACTCGGCGCTGCACGGCGCGCACGTGCTGATCCTCACCACGTTCGAGCACGACGACTACATCTTCGGCGCGCTGCGGGCGGGCGCCGCGGGCTTCCTGCTCAAGGACACCCCGCCCGATGAGCTGCTGGACGCGATCCGGGTGGTCGCCTCCGGTGAGGGACTGCTGGGCCGGGGCCTGACGGGCCGTGTGATCAGGGAGTTCGCCGCGCAGCCCGCGCCCGCCGAGCCGACGCCGGAGCTGGACATCCTCAGCGAACGCGAACTCGAGGTGCTCAAGCAGATCGCCGCCGGCCTCACCAACGAGGAGATCGCGGGCGCGCTCCACCTCAGCCCGGCGACCGCCAAGACGTACGTGCACCGGATCATGACCAAGCTCCAGGCCCGCGACCGCGTCCAGCTCGTGATCTTCGCCTACGACAAGGGCCTCGTACGACCGCGCCCGCAGGAGCGTTGAGCGCACCCGTCTCTCGAAAAGAGTGACATAGCCGCGACCGCCTTCGCGCGTCTGATGAAGGGACAGACCCGGAGGTGTCAATGGACGCGGCGGTCGAACGTGACTTTCGTGAGTTCGTGGAGGCGCGGTCGCCTGCGCTGATGCGCATGGCCTTCCTGCTCACCGGCGGTGACCAGCACGCCGCCGAGGATCTGCTGCAGACGGCGCTCGCCAAGGTGGCGACGCGCTGGCGGTCCGTCGACAGCCCCGAGAGCTATGTCCGGCAGGTGATCTACCGCCAGCAGGTGAGCTGGTGGCGGCTCAAGTGGCACCGGCACGAGACCCGTGTCGCCGTGCCGCCCGACGAGGTGCGCGAGGACGGCACGTCCGCAGTGGACCTGAAGATGACCGTACGGGCGGCGCTGGCGCGGCTGACGTCGCGGCAGCGCGCCGTGCTCGTGCTCCGGTTCTTCGAGGATCTACCCGAGGCGGAGGTCGCTCGGCTGCTCGACTGCAGCGTCGGCACCGTCCGCAGCACCACCCACCGATCGCTCGCACGCCTGCGCGTCCTGGCCCCCGAACTGGAAGAGACCTTGAAGGAGGTCCGCCGGTGAACACCGAGACTCGCGTACGGAAGGTCCTCGACGAGTGGTCCACCGAGGCGCGGGTGCCTCCGGGACTCGCCGACCGAGCGCTGGGGCGCCGTACGGGACGCCGGCACGCCAAGGCCGTGCTGGTCGTGGCGGTGGCCGTGCTCGTTGTCGCGACGGGCGTGATGGTCGGCATCCGGCGGGATTTGGCGCCCGGGCGGCCGGTCGACACCTCGCTGCACATCGACACCACCGACGCGCCGCCGAAGCGTCTCGTCGCCGCCGGGCGGGTCGCCCTTTCCGCCTACCGGACACTCCGGGTCAGCGGGAAGAAGGTCGTCTCCACCTGGTACCTCTACAACCCCAGGTCGGGCGGTTACCAGAAGCTGCCCTGGGCCTGGCTCGCGGTGGCGCCCGGCATGCGGCAGGCGGCCGTTCTCGACGGGCCGCTGCCGTCCGCGCGTGTCGGCATCATCGACATGGACCGGCAGACCATCCGCTGGATCGGGCTCAAGGCGGCGGCCGGCGGCCTGGCCTGGTCTCCGGACGGGCGGCGGCTGCTCGTCACGACGTACGCCACCGACCCGGACGCGAACTACCGCAAGGGCACCGGGGCGCGGACCGGGTTCATCGTGGTCGATCCCCGCTCCGGGCAGGCGCACTTCCACAGCCTCCTGTTCGACCCCGGGAACGGCAACGGGCGACAGGACCTCGGCTGGAGCAGAGACGGCTCGCTGATCTGGGCCCCGACCATGAACTTCGACCCGCCCACCAAGCTCTTCTACGACCTGAACGGAGTACGGCGACCGGCGCCCGCGCACGAGGCGGACTCGCTCGAGGAGGCCGAGATCTCCCCGAACGGCCGTCTGATCGCCGTACACGGGGGTGCGTCCCCCGGCCTCAGCATCGTGGACACGAACGGCCGGACGGTGAGCAGGCCTCCGGTCATGCAGCTGGTCGCCTGGACCGACGACACCCATGTCATCGCCGTGACGTGTGACCTGGCCAGGTGCGGCGGGCCGCGCACCCTGAGCTATCGGTACGTCCTGATGAGCATCGACGGCAAGACGAGTGTCCCGCTCACCGGCTACAAGACGCTGGCCACCGTGGGCTCGTGGGATCCGGTGTTCACCCACCGCTAGACCACGCCGTACGAGCGAAGTCACGGGGCCGGCGGTGACAAATGTCATCGGGAAGCCAGGATTCACGGCACTACGCGGCTGAACTGCGCGAACCTAGCGTTGTCCCCATGAACGCGATCACTTTCACGGGAGTGTCGAAGAGCTACGGCGCCGTCCGCGCCGTCGAGACTCTGGACCTGGAGATCGCCGCGGGGCAGGCCGTCGCGCTGCTGGGTCCCAACGGCGCCGGCAAGTCCACCTCCATCAACATGCTCCTCGGCCTCGCACGGCCCACGGCCGGGACGGTCGGTGTCTTCGGCCGGACCCCGGACGAGGCCGTACGCGCCGGGTGGATCGGCGCGATGCCGCAGGACGGCGCGCTGGTCCCCGGGCTGGCCGTACGGGAGATCGTCGAGTTCGTCCGGGGCCTGTACCCCGAGCCGATGCCGCTCGATGAGGTGCTCTCGCTGGCGAACCTCACGTCCCTGGCCAAGCGCCGCGCCGACCAGCTGTCCGGCGGGCAGGCCCAGCGGGTGCGGTTCGCGATCGCCATCGCGGGAGCGCCCCGGCTGCTGGTGCTGGACGAGCCGACCGCGGCCATGGACGTCGAGTCCCGGCGGTCGTTCTGGGCGAGCATGCGCGCGTACGCGGCGGGCGGCCGGACCATCCTGTTCGCCACGCACTACCTGGAAGAGGCGGACGAGAACGCCGACCGGGTCATCGTGATCAACCACGGCCAGGTCGTCGCCGACGGGACCGCGCAAGAGATCAAGTCCGTCGCCGGGGGCCGTACGGTGCGCTTCACGATCGGCGACCAGCCCACGGCCGGGCTCGACACGCTCCCCGGCGTCACCGGCATCGAGGTACGCGGCGGCTCCGTACGGCTGCGCACCACCGACCCCGACGCGACCGTACGGGCCCTGTACGCCTCCGGCCTCGAGGTCCGGGACCTGGAGGTCAGGGGCGCCGACCTGGAAGAGGCGTTCCTTTCCCTCACCGGCGACAACTGAAAAGGACTCCCCCGATGCTTCGCTACCTGCTGCTGGAGATCCGCCGGACGTACCGCGACCGGCGCTTCGTGTTCTTCACCATCGCCATCCCGGTCGGCTTCTACCTGCTGTGGTCCAACATCTTCGCCAAGGGCGACATGGACCCCGAGACCGGGCTGGACGCCAAGACGTACCTGCTGGTCTCGATGGCCGCCTTCGGCGCCCTCGGCGCGTCGCTGACCACGACCGGCGCGCGGCTCGCCGCCGAGCGCCACGGCGGCTGGCTGCGGCAGCTCCAGGTCACACCGCTGCGGCCGTGGGCGGTGATCACCGCGAAGGTGCTCGCCTCGATGTGCCTGGCGCTGCCGGCCGTCGTCCTGGTCGGGCTCGCCGCGGTCCTGACCCAGCACGTGCACCTGTCCGCGGGAGAGTGGGCCGGGTTGATCGGCGTGATGTGGATCGGCACGCTCCCGTTCGCCGCGCTCGGCACGCTGATCGGCTCTCTGGTCGGTCCGGACGCCGCGCAGCCGCTCACGGTGGCCTGCTACATGATTCTGGCCATCCTCGGCGGCATGTGGATGTCGGTGAGCATCCTGCCCAAGACGATGCGGACCATCGCGCACTGGACACCCTCGAATCGCTTCGCCGACCTGGGCTGGAGCGTCGTCGCCGGGCACGTCCCGCCCGCCTCGGACGCCCTCATCCTGGCCGGCTGGACCGCGGTCCTCGGCACCCTGGCCATCGCGGCCTACCGCCGCGCTACCGTTCGGTCCTGATGAGCCTTCTCATGCCGTTCGACGCCGAGCAGGAGACCAGCGCGCCCTCGAAGCGGCGGGCGCTGTGGACCCTGCTCGGCCTGGTCTACCTGTTCCTGTGGCCGGCCGGCTCGATCTTCGGGCCCGGCCACACCACCGGCGGCGTCGTGGTGCGGCTGGCGGCGCTGCTCTCCTACGTCGCCTGTTTCATCGGCCTCGTCCTGGCGAACAACCCCTGGACCGCCGGCACGAACCGGCGCACGTACGTCCTGCTCGGTGTCACGACCGCGCTGGCGATCGGGTACCCGCTGCTGTTCGGGGTCCAGTGGTGCGGGCTGCCGATCTACCTCGGCGTGGCGTACGCCATGACGCTCCCGATGCGGTGGGCGACGCGCGGCGTCCTGGCCGCGACCGTGCTGACCTTCGTCATGTGCGCCTCGCTCGGGGCTCCCGGCGGCACGCTGGCGCTGCTGAGCTTCGAGACGCTGACGATCGGCATCCTGATGCTGGCCTTCCGCTCCAGCCGTGTCCTCGTGGTCCAGCTACGCGAGGCGCGCGGCGAAGTGGCACGCCTCGCCGCGAACGAGGAGCGGTTGCGCATCGCCCGCGACCTGCACGACCTGCTCGGGCACACGCTCTCGCTGATCGTGCTCAAGAGCGAGGTGGCCACCCGGCTCGCCGAACGCGACCTGGACCGGAGCGTCGCCGAGGTGCACGACATCGAGACGGTGGCCCGCCAGGCGCTCGCCGACGTACGCGAGGCGATCTCCGGCTACCGCCAGCGCAACCTCACCGACGAGCTGGAGAACGCCCGCAGCGTCCTGGCCGCCGCCGACGTCGAGCTGACCATCAGTGCCTCCGGCACTCCGCTGCCCGACCAGGTCGACGGCGTGTTCGGCTGGGCCGTACGCGAGGGCGTGACCAACATCGTCCGGCACGCACGTGCCCGTACCGCCGCGATCACCGTTCGCCGGCAGGACGGCACGGCCGTCCTGGAGATCACCGACGACGGCGCGGGCGCGGATGAGGCGCCGGCCGGCAACGGCCTGCGCGGGCTGCGCGAACGGGTCACGGCCTCAGGCGGCACCGTCGAGGCCGCCTCCCGCGCGGACGGCGGTTTCCGCCTGACCGTACGCGCCCCGCTGACGTCCCCGGTCCCACGTGAGCCGGCCGAAGAATCCGCTTGATCGCGGTGTCGTCCTCTAGAGTCGCTGCCGTGATCCGGGTGCTGCTCGCGGAGGACCAGGGCATGGTGCGCGGCGCGCTCGCGACCCTGCTGAACCTCGAGGATGACATCGAGGTGGTCGCCGAGGCGGCCGACGGCGACGAGGCCCTCGCGGTGGCCGAGCGCACGCGGCCCGACGTGGCGCTCCTCGACATCGAGATGCCGGGCACGGACGGCATCACCGCCGCCGCCTCGCTCCGCGAGGCACTGCCCGACTGCCGGATCGTCATCCTCACGACGTTCGGCCGGCCGGGCTACCTGCGGCGCGCGATGGAGGCGGGCGCGTCGGCGTTCCTGGTCAAGGACAGCCCGGCGCAGGAACTGGCGGCGGCGATCCGCCGCGTGCTCGCGGGTGAGCGGGTGATCGACCCGGCCCTGGCCGCCGCCGCGCTGAGCGCCGGACCCAACCCGCTGTCTCCGCGCGAACGCGACGTCCTCACCGCCTCGGCCGACGGTTCCACGATCGGCGACGTCGCCGCGCGCCTCCACCTGTCGGAGGGGACGGTCCGCAACTACCTGTCCTCGGCGATCCGCAAGACCTCCGCCCGCAACCGCATCGAAGCCGTCCAGACCGCCCAACGTCAGGGCTGGCTCTGAGACCTTCCAACCGGCCGGTCGCCGCAGGCAGATGGTGGCCGATGACCGCAGAGGGGCGGGTTCAGAGGCGGCCGGCCTTGCTCTCGGCCAGCTCGTTGAACCGGGCGAGCATCCGGCCCAGCATCCGTACGTCCTCCGTCGGCCAGGTGGCGAGCATCGCGTGGAAGCGTTTCTGCCGGGCGGTGCGGGCGATCTCCACCCTCCGGCGTCCCTCATCCGTGAGGACCAGCAGGTGGGCGCGGCCGTCATCGGGGTCGGGCCGCCGCTCGATCAGGCCGAGCTGTTCGAGCACCTTCACCTGGCGGCTGATGGTGGCCTTGCCGACGCCGAAATAGTCGGCCAGGTCGCTCGGCCGCGAGCGGGCGCGGTCGTGCATGCCGATGAGCAGCCCGTACGCCGCGGGCTCGAGCTCTGGGTGCACCTCGCGCGCCACCTCGGCGGACAGCGCCCGCGCGCGGCGGAAGAGCACGCCGAGCTCATGCTCGAGGGCCTGGTACGCCTCGTGTTCGCGGCCCACCGTGGTTCTCTCCGTCATCGCTCCTTCACCTGCCCTCATACCCGGCGACCGAGGGGGCTCATGTCATCCGGCGGGGTGGCCGAGCCACAGGTCGTGCGCCCCGTCGCCCCGGCCGGTCAGGTCGACTCCGCTCGCGACCAGCGGGTACCCGGTGGCCGTGACGGTGTACTCGCCCTCCGTCAGGCCGGTGAAGGCGTACTCCCCGTCGGGGCCGGTGGTCGTGACGCCGACGATGTTCCCGGCCGCGTCGAGCAGCGTGACGCGCGCGTCGGGAACCGGGCCGCGGCCCTCGACCCGGATCGTGCCGCGGACGCGTGCGCCGGGCAGCAGTTCGATCTCCTGGCGGGTCTGTCCGCCGCCGACCTCGACCGGCACGGCGGCCGGGCGGTACGCGGTGGCGCTGACCGCGAGCGTGTAGATGCCGGCGGTCACCGCCGTGAAGAGGAAACCGCCGCCGGCATCGGTCGTGCCGCCCGCGACGACCTCGCCGCGTGCGTCCGTGACGACGACCATCGCGCCTTCGATGGGTGCGCCGTCGACGGCGCGGACGACTCCGGCGAGGCCGCCGGAACCGCTGAGCGTCACGTCGAAGTCGACCGGCTGGTCGCCGACCACGAGGGTCGCGGCCTGTGGGTCGTGGTCTCCGGCCGCGGCGATCAGCACGTAGGTGCCTCGGCCGGGAGCGGGCAGGGCGTATCGTCCGTCGTCACCGCTGGTCGCGCGGCCGACCTGGTGCCCACGGACGTCGATCAGCGTGAGCACGGCACGGGACACCGGAGCGGCGCCGTCGCGGACGAGGCCGCGGATCAGGCCGCCGCCCGTCCCCACGGAGGCGTAGGCCTGCGCCGCGTGCCGACCGCGCGCCGAGGCGTTCGTCACGGGTGCGGAGGGGGCCACGCCGACCGGCCGCGCCTGGGGGTTGGACGTGCGCAGCGGCACCTCCTTGATGAACAGGATCACGATCACCGCGATCAGCGCGCACGGTGCGGCGTACAGGAAGACGTTGCCGATGCCGTGACCGTACGCGTCCTGAACGACCGTGCGGACCGGGGCGGGAAGGGCGGACAGCTTCGGGAGCGAGCCGCCGCTTCCAGAGGTGTGCACGCCGATGCGTGCGAGGCCGTCCATCATGTAGTGGGTGATGCGGCCGCCCAGCGCCGCGCCGAGCGCCGAGACGCCGATCGCGCCGCCGAGCGAACGGAAGAAGGAGACCGTCGAGCTGGCCACTCCCAGCTCCTGCGGCCGGACCTGGTTCTGCACGCACAGCACCAGGTTCTGCATGGTCATGCCCAGGCCCGCCCCGACGAAGAACATGTAGATCGCGGCCTGCCAGTAGGCGGTGTCGTAGCGCACCGTGCTCAGCAGGGCGTAGCCGACGGTCATCGACGCGGCGCCGAACACCAGGATGTTCTTCCAGCGCCCCGTGGCGGTGACGATGCGCCCGGAGATCGTGGACGCGATGGCCAAGCCGCCGATCATCGGCAGGGTCATGAGGCCCGCCTTCGTCGGCGAGTCGCCGCGGGCCAGCTGGAAGTACTGGCTGAGGAAGGTCGTCGCGCCGAACATCGCGACGCCGACGAAGAGGCTGGCCAGCGTGGACAGGGACAGGGTGCGGATGCGGAACAGGCGCAGCGGCACGATCGGCTCGCTCGCGAAGGTCTCCGCCACGATGAACAGCACCGCCAGGACGACCGCGCCGCCGATCATCGCGGCGGTCTGCCACGACAGCCAGTCGTACTTGTCGCCGGCGAAGGAGACCCAGAGCAGCAGCAGAGCGGCCGCGCCCGCGAACAGTGTCGCGCCGAGCCAGTCGACCTTGACCTTCCGCTTCCTGGTCGGCAGGTGAAGGGTCTTCTGCAAGACGATCAGCGCGATGACGGCGAACGGCACGCCCACGTAGAAGCACCACCGCCAGCCGAGCCAGGAGGTGTCGACGATGACACCGCCGATGAGCGGGCCGCCGACCGTGGCCAGGGCGAAGACCGCCCCCGTGTAGCCGGAGTAACGACCGCGCTCGCGTGGCGCGATCATCGCCGCCATGATCACCTGCACCAGGGCGCTGAGCCCACCGGCACCGAGGCCCTGAACGACGCGGGCCGTGATGAGCATCGCGGGGTTGTGCGCCTGACCGGCGATGGCCGAGCCGACAACGAAGATCACCAGAGCGAGCTGGATCAGGAGCTTCTTGCTCACCAGGTCGGCGAGCTTGCCCCAGATCGGGGTTGTGATCGTCATCGAGAGCAGCGTCCCGGTGATCACCCACGTGTAGGTGGTCTGGCTCGCGTGCAGGTCAGCGATGATCGTCGGCAGCGCGTTCGACACGACCGTGGACGACAGGATCGTCACGAACAGGCCGAGCAGCAACCCGGATAGGGCCTCTACGATCTGCCGATGCGACATCGGGGCATCCGAATCGGGTGCCGCCGCCCGCACCTCGGCCGGTGCTGCGGTTGCCATCAGACTCCTTTCGCGCCCCGAAGAGTCCGGGGGATGGGGACGGCGCAGGCCATCCAGCCGTGCGAGCGTCGCTCGGCAGCCGTCCTGTCGCGACATTTGGTTGCCTGGGGCAAGTATGCATGATTTGGTTGCCGCGAGCAACTTTATTTTCCGGCGACGCCGGGCCTCGCGACACGTCCGGCCGGGTCGGGGGCGCACGGTGCGGGCGCAGGTCACATGATGCGAAGCAGGCGGTCGGCCAGGGTGTCGGCGTAGTCCGGGGTGAGGTCCGCGCCGAACAGGACGCGGATGTACATCGGGGCCAGGATGTGGTCGAGGATGTCCAGGACCTCGGGCGGACGTTCGCCGCGCGTGCGGGCACGGTCGAGCATGTCCTGGATCTGGCGGCTGCGTTCGGCGAAGAACTCGCCGCGGGCCTGGACGCCATCCGGTCCGGCGGCGTCCAGGGCGATGATCAGGCGCAGGATCGCCAGAGCGTCGGGACCGGCCAGGTCACGGGCCACGCCGGCGGCGTAGGCGCGCAGGTCGCCGTCCAGGCTGCCGGTGTCGGGGATCGGCGACTGCGCGGTCAGCCAGGTGATCGCCACGTCCACGAGCAGGGCCTCAAGGGTGCCCCAGCGCCGGTAGACGCTGGTGTCGGCGACACCGGCACGGGAGGCGACGTCACCGACGGTGAAGGTGCCATAGCCGCGCTCGGCCATCAGATCGAGTGCCGCCCGATGCACCGCCGCGCCGACGCGGGCGCTGCGACCGCCGGGACGTCGGGTTCTCTGTCGCTCATCTGACATGCCCTCACCTTAACGCAGCCCGGGATTGCGTTAACGGGATCCACCGGTCTATCGTCCAACTAAACGCAGTCATCAACTGCTTTAGGAGTTGGTCATGGAGCCCGTGTTCTTCCCCGACGACCACCAGTTCTGGTACGAGACACTGCGGACCTTCGGGCACATCGCGTACGGCGGCGCCGACTTCGGCGAGGCCGTGGTCACCACCCAGCGGATCACCGCCGGCGACTACGACGGCTGGCACGACCAGTGGCTGGCCACCGCGGACCGCGTGGCCGCCGAGGGGCGGCGGGCGCTGGCCGGCGGCCACCGCGTCAGCGCCCGGGACGCGTTCCTGCGAGCCTCGAACTACTACCGCAACGCCGAGTTCTTCCTGCACGGCGACCCTGCCGACCCGCGCATCCGGCACGCGTACGACGCCCAGGTCGCGTGCTTCCGCCAGGCGGCGGCGCTGTTCACCCCGGCGATCGAGCCGGTGCGGATCCCGTACGAGGACACGACGCTGCCCGGCTACCTGTACCGGGCCGACGACTCGGGGGCGCCGCGCCCGACCGTGGTGATGTTCAACGGGTTCGACGGCAGCGCCGAGGAGATGCACTTCGCCGGGGCCGCCGCCGCGGTCGAGCGCGGCTACACCGTGCTGTCCTTCGACGGCCCCGGCCAGCCCGGCACCCGCCACCACGAGGGCCTGGTCTTCCGTCCCGACTGGGAGAACGTCGTCGGCCCCGTCCTGGACCACGCCCTGACCCGCACGGAGGTGGACCCGGCCCGGATCGCGCTGCTGGGCAACAGCATGGGCGGCCTGCTCGCCCCGCGTGCGGCGGCCTTCGACACCCGCGTCGCCGCCCTCATCGCCCTCGACGGGGTGTACGACCTGGGCGACATCACCACCGCCCCCTTCCCCGGCGACCGCGCCGAGGTCGAACGTCGCCTGCGCGCCGACCACGATCCCGAGCTGGACGGACTCCTGGAGGCCGCCATGGCCACCGACCCGATGGTGCGCTGGTCCATCGGCCACGGCATGTACGTGCTGGGATCCCCCACTCCGCGCGCGTTCGGGGCCGCCTACCTCGACTACCACCTGCGCGACGGCATCGCGGAGAAGATCACCTGCCCGACTCTCGTGTGCGCCGGCACCGGCGACGGCTTCTTCACCGGCCAGCCCGAACTGCTGTACGAGCACCTGACCTGCGCCAAGACGCTACTGGAGTTCACCGCCGACCAAGGCGCCGACGCCCACTGCCAGGCCGGCGCCCAACGACTGGCCTTCGCCCGCGTCTACGACTGGCTCGACGACGCCCTGAACGTACGCGAGACCGAGGCCGTTGGTGGTCACTGATCGGCGCATTTCCACCTCCGTACCGCCCGGAACCAAGGCGCGCCATGCCTTCGGCGTGGGGAACGTCGCACGTCGTGTTCTTCGCGGTCCGCGCGATGAGCACCCGCCCCGGGTGGTCGGCTCACCGCGTCTCGGTGGAGGTGCGCACGTAGTGTTCGGCGATCTCGTCGCTCGTGGTCACCCAGGCGTCGGGTCGTCCCGCGAGGTACTCCAGGGCCTGGTCGAGGTACTTGGCCCGGAACGCCTGCCCGGTGACGAACGGGTGCAGGGCCAGCGCCATCACCCGGCCGCTGTTCGCCGAGTCGGCGCTCAACTGCTCGTACTGGTCCTTGACGATCTGCACGAACTCCGGCCCGGTGGTGGCCTTGCCGAACAGGTTCAGGTCGTTGAGCTCCACCGAGTACGGGACGCTGATCATGCCGGGCACGTTCAATCGGTAGGGCTGGTCGTCGTTGGTCCAGTCGAGCACGTACGACAGACCGAGCTCGGCGAGCAGCTGCGGGGTGTTGAACGTCTCGGTCAGCCCCGGTCCCATCCATCCGTGCGGCCGACCGCCCGTCGCGGCGGTGATGGTGTCCACGACGTCGGTGAGGAAGCGACGCTCCTCGTCGAGCTCCATGCCGC
Source organism: Actinoallomurus acaciae (assembly GCF_042429965.1). Lineage (NCBI taxonomy): Bacteria > Bacillati > Actinomycetota > Actinomycetes > Streptosporangiales > Thermomonosporaceae > Actinoallomurus > Actinoallomurus acaciae. Next base: position 14,298 of record NZ_JBHLZP010000037.1, on the reverse strand, counting down.
TGTGCAGGATCGAGTTGGTGCGCCCGTGTGCCAGCCAGGCCCAGTCACGGTCCAGGCCTGCCTTGATGATCTGCGGATAGTGGTCGGCGACGTCGGAGTTGAGCAACACGCTCGCCCGGATGCCGTGCCGGTCGAGGCTTTCGATGGTGCGCCAGATGCCGACCCGGGTCCCGTAGCCGCGCCAGCCGTGGTTGAGCGCGTCGGGGACCAGGTCCGCGGTGCCGGGCCAGATGCTGGTGGACGGGCGGTCGACCAGGAAGTGCTCGATGTTGAGCCCGACGTAGACGGCGACCCTGGCGCCGCCGGGCCAGTTGATCGCTGGGCGTTCGGTGATCGGGCTGTAGTCGAAGGGCTCGTTCTTCGCGGTGTTCGTCATGCCGAGACGGTAAGACTTGACACCAATGTGAGATTCAAGCCCGGCCCGGCGACCTCTCGCCGGGCCGGTTCGCCGAGGCTCAGCGGCGCACGAGCCGCCACGCGCCGGGCAGCAGGCCCGCGGCGAGCAGCACCTTCAGCGCGTCACCGATGAGGAACGGACGGACGCCCATCGACAGTGCGGCGCCGAAGCCGGAGTGGGTCATGGCCATCAGCCACGGCACGCCCACGGCGTAGATGAGCACGGTGCCCAACGTCATCGTCAGGACGGTACGCAGCGGCGACCGGTCTCCGCCACGCGAGGCCAGCGCGCCCACGACCGCGCCCGCCAGCACGAAACCGAGAATGTAGCCGTACGAGGCGAAGTGCCAGCCGGACGTGCCCTGAGTGAACCACGGCACGCCGAGCGCGCCCGCGAGCGCGTACAGGGCCATCGAGATGACCGAGCGGTTCAGCCCGAGCGCGGCGCCGGAGAGCAGCACGGCGAACGTCTGCCCGCTGACCGGCACCGGGGTACCCGGCACCGGCACACTGATCTGCGCGGCGATGCCGACGAACGCGGCCGCGCCGAGGACGAGCGCGACGTCACGGACCAGGCGGCCCGGGACGAGGTCGCCGAGCACCGCCGGACGTGCGACTGCAGCCTGGGTGTTGGACACGTGGAACCTTCCTTTCGGGGGCTAACCGGACAATTGTCGCCCCAGCTCGCGAGGAAGGCGTGTGGCGGCCCCGCCAAAGATGCGTGCCTGGCCTTTGTGCGACGCGTACGTTCACGGCGGCGACGCATGTGCCTTCATGCCGACCGACGCCGGGGTGATACGCCTCCGGAACGCCTGAGACCCGACGGGTGAGCCGCCCGACGTGCGCGGCTCACCTCCGCTGCGCCGGTCGGTGACCGTTCCAGGCTCCCGGCGGCTCCAGGGCGCCCCGATCGACGTCGCGGGCGGCGGCTCGCCCCGGGACGGGGGGTCACCGTACGGGTCAGGACTCGAAGTGGCGGGCCAGGTAACCCGTGATGAGCCGTTCGGCCTCGGCGAGCAGTGCCGGGTCGCCGTCGCGCTCGACGCGGAAGGCGAGCTTCAGCACGGCGTCGGCGGCCTCCACGGCCACCGCGAGGGCGCGGGAGAACTCCTCGCTGTCGGGCACCGCGAACGCCTCGACCAGCAGGACGCGCAGCCGGTCGGCGACGACCGCGTTGTTCTCCTCGCCGGCGTCGAGGAGCCGGACGTCGGCGATGTCGCCGAAGCGCAGCACGCGGAAGCCGGGGACGGTGCGGTGCATGTCCACGAAGATGTCGATGACCGTGCCGACCGCGTCGTACCAGTGCGGGAAGTCGCCCTCGGCCAGGCCGTGGGCCACCCGCTCGCCGAACATCTCCAGGTTGCGCAGCGCGAGCTCCTGCGCGATCGCCCGCTTGTCGGGGAAGAACTGGTAGACCGAGCCGATCGCGACGTCCGCGCGCTGGGCGACCTTGGTCGTGGAGAGGCCGTCGTAGCCGTTCTCCTCCAGGATGTCCGCGCAGGCGTCCAGCATGCGCTGCACCCGCTCGGCGCTCCGCCGCTGAGCGGGCCTCCGCCTCAGTGCCGAGGTATCCGTCGTCACACGTACAATCATGCCTTTTCTGATGGCACAGCGGCCCCGTAGGATCCGAAACCTCCTCACATTTCCGGGAGGTCGCGATGACACCGGTATCGGGGTCGCCGTCCGAGTTCCAGTGGGGTGTCGCCACGGCGGCGTTTCAGATCGAGGGGGCGACCGGTGAGGACGGCCGTGGCGTCTCGGTCTGGGACACCTTCTGCCGCGAGCCGGGACGGATCCGCGAGGGGCACAACGCCGATGTCGCCTGCGACCACTATCACCGCTGGCCGGAGGACCTCGACCTGATCGCGGGTCTCGGCGCGCGTGCGTACCGGTTCTCCATCGCGTGGCCGCGCGTGCAGCCGGACGGGTCCGGGCCGGTCAACGCCAAGGGCCTGGACTTCTACGACCGGCTCGTGGACGGGCTGGCCGAGCGCGGCCTGAACGCCACGGCGACGCTGTTCCACTGGGACCTTCCGCAGCCGCTCGAGGACGCCGGTGGTTGGCTGAACCGCGACACGGCCGCCCGGTTCGCCGAGTACGCCGCGATCGTCGCCGAGCGGCTGGCCGACCGCGTCGCGCTGTGGATCACGCTGAACGAGCCGATGGTCGTCATGGCCTACGGGTACGCGTTCGGCGTGCACGCCCCGGGCCGGGCGCTCATGCTCGGAGCGCTGCCCGTCGCGCACCATCAGCTTCTCGGGCACGGCCTCGCCGTGGAGGCGCTGCGCGGCGCCGGCGCACGGTCGGTCGGGATCACCAACAACCTCACGCCCGGACATCCGGCGAGCGACCGGCCCGAGGACGCCGCCGCCACGAAGGCGTTCGACAACCTGCTGAACTGGCAGTTCACCGACCCGATCCTGCGCGGCGGCCACCCGGACCTCGGCGTGGACCTGCCGCACGTACGCGACGGCGACCTCGCGGTCATCTCCGCGCCCATCGACGTCCTGGGCGTCAACTACTACAACCCGGTCGGCGTCGCGGCGCCCGCCGAGGGGGACGAGCTGCCGTTCACGATGACCGAGGTGCCCGGGGCACCGCCGGTGACCGGGATGGGCTGGCCGGTCGTCCCCGGTGCGCTGTACCGGTTGCTGACCACGTTGAAGAGCCGGTACGGCGACGCGCTCCCGCCGATCCAGATCACCGAGAGCGGCTGCTCCTACGACGAGGCGCTGGACGACCGGCCTCGCATCGACTACCTGTCCGCCCATATCGACGCCGTAAGGGCCGCGATGAACGACGGTGTGGACGTGCGCGGCTACTACGTCTGGTCGCTGCTGGACAACTTCGAGTGGGCCGAGGGCTACGGCCCGAGGTTCGGCCTCGTCCACGTCGACTACGCGACGCAGCGCCGGACGCCGCGCGCCTCCTACGCGTGGTACCGCGACCTGATCGCCGCCTCAGGGCCGGGCGGTCAGCCCCGTACAGCGCCGTAGGCCGTTCCACTTGGCCAGTGCCTGGACCCGCGCGGAGCCGGTGAGCAGCCGGGGCACGCCGCCGGAGATCGTCCCGGGTCGCCACTGCGCCTTGAGCACCTTGCGCCCGCTGAGCGTCACCTCGAGGATCCCCGTGTCAGAGGTCTTGCCGCTGGCGGCGTAGAAGAAGAAGTTGCCCATGCCGTAGTCGATGTAGCGGCCGTGGAAGTACCCGCCGCCCAGCGGTATGTGGGCGTGGCCGCCGACGATCACGTCCGCGCCCGCGTGGACGAGCTGGTTCGCGAGGTGCTTCTGACGCGGCAGCGGGCACGGTTCGAGCTCCTGACCCCAGTGCAGGTAGACGATGACCGCGTCGGCCTGCTTGCGCGCCTTGCGCACCTCCTGGATCAGGCGTGGAGCGTTCTTGGCCGAGGCGAGGCCGCCGTGGGTGTCCGTGGCCGTCCAGGCGCTGATCAGGTTGTCGTCGAGCACCTGGGTCGCGCCGATCACCGCGACCCGGGTGCCCTTGACCGTCGCGTAGTACGGCTTGTACGCGTCGGCGGCGTTCTTGCCGATGCCGACGACCGGGTAGCCGGACCGCCTGATCGCCGCGAGCGAGTCGGCGAGTCCCACCTCGCCGTAGTCCATCCCGTGGTTGTTGGCCATGGACACCACGTCGATGCCGGCCGCCTTGAGCGCGGTGAACGCGCTGGCCGGCGCGCGGAAGTTGAACTGCTTGGGCGCCTTCGTGCCCCGCGTGGTGATCGCCGTCTCGAGGTTGGCGATCGTGAAGTCGGCCTTCTTCAGCCATGGGATGGTCGGCCCGAGCGCAGTGCTCGGGTTGGCCAGCCGGGCGGTGAGCTGGGCGTAGAAGTGCGTGTCGCCGGCGAACGCGATGGTGATCGGCTCCTTGGCCGCGTCCACCCGCGCCGAGGGCGAACCGGGCGCCGTCCGGGTCACCTTCAGCGGCGGCATCCTGGCGTCGCTCTTGTCGCTACAGGCCGCCGCGCCGGCGGCCAGCGTGGCCGCCACGGCCACGGCGACAGGCAGCGGGAATCGCCGCATCACGTTCACCACCTTGGGGTAGATCGCACAGAATGCCACGTCCACGGCCCTTGACGCCTCTTCGAGGCCACGTAGCGTGCGGGGAAGGCCGTCGTAGCAGGAGGAGCGATTTGCTGGATATTGCACGTCTTCGTGGTGAAACACCGGGTTGTGCGGCGGTTGTCCATTTCAACAACGCCGGGGCCGCGCTTCAGCCGCGACCGGTACTGGACACGATCCGCGCCCATCTCGACGCCGAGGCGCTGATGGGCGGATACGAGGCGGCCGACGCCGCGATGGACCGGCTGACCGGCACGTACGACTCCCTGGCCCGGCTCATCGGCGCCGGCCCGGACGAGATCGCGATCACCGAGAACGCCACCCGCGGCTGGGACATGGCCTTCTACGGCATCCGCTTCCGACCCGGCGAGCGGGTGCTCACCTCGGCCAGCGAGTACGGCAGCAACGCGCTCGCCTTCCTGCACGCCGCCCGCGACCGCGGCATCAAGGTCGAGGTCCTGCCCGACGACGAGCACGGCCAGGTCTCCCTCGACGCGCTCGCCGCCACGCTGGACGACGACGTACGGCTCGTCGCGGTCAACCACGTGCCGACCCACGACGGACTGGTCAACCCGGTCGCCGAGATCGGCCGGCTGACCCGCGCTTCGGGCGCGCTGTTCCTCGTCGACGCCTGTCAGTCCGTCGGGCAGCTCGCGGTGGACGTGGACGAGATCGGGTGCGACTTCCTGTCGGCCACGGGCCGCAAGTTCCTGCGCGGGCCGCGCGGCATCGGCTTCCTCTACGTACGGCGGGCCGCGCTGGAGCGGATCACCCCGACCTTCCTGGACGACCGGAGCGCCGAGTGGACCGGGCCGGACTCCTACACGATGCGCGACGACGCCCGCCGGTTCGAGAGCTATGAGCGGTCCGCGGCGCTCCAGCTCGGGCTCGGGGCCGCGGCGGACTACGCCCTCGCACTCGGACCGAAGGAGATCGAACGGCGGGTGACGGCGCTGGCGGAGACGCTGCGCGCCGCCCTCGCCGAGGCGCCGGGCGTGACGGTCCACGATCGCGGCGCGCGCCGGTCGGGCATCGTGACCTTCACCCGGCAGGGCCGGGCGCCGGCGGAGATCGTCGCCGCGCTCGCCCGGCAGAAGATCAACGTACGGGTGTCCGCGCAGACCTACCGGTACGACGGCGGCGTCACACCGCCGCCCCGCGTCCGCGCGTCGGTCCACTACTACAACACCGAAGAGGAGATCTCCCGGCTCGTCGAGGCCCTCTGACGCCGGGAACCCGCCCAGCCACGATGGGTATATGGGCTCTGACCTGCGACAATATGTCCATCGATCAAAAACTTACATTGCTCGTTATCTTGAATCCTTCAGGTTTAATGCATAGTCTCGGTCCTGTGAAGGACACCGAACACCCGCACGACTCCGCCGGCGAGCTGCGCTCGGCGGGGCTCAGGGTGACGGCCGCCCGGCTCGCCATCCTCAACACGGTGCGCGCCGGCGACCACCTGGACGTCGACGCGGTCACCTCCCGGGTACGCGAGCGGCTCGGCCACGTGTCATTCCAAGCCGTCTACGAGGCCTTGCACGCGTTCACCGCGACCGGGCTCGTACGGCGTATCGAACCTGCCGGAAGCCCGGCGCGCTTCGAGTGCCGGGTCGGTGACAACCACCATCACCTCGTCTGCCGAGAGTGCGGCCGCGTCTCCGACGTCGACTGCACGGCCGGGGAGGCTCCGTGCCTCGAACCCGCCGATGACGCCGGGTACCGGGTGGACGAGGCGGACGTGACCTTCTGGGGTTTCTGTCCCGACTGCCGTCGGGACTCTGAGGGAGGAAGTGCGCATGACTGACCAGAGGCCCATCACCACCACGGATGCCGGCATCCCGGCGCCCAGTGACCACGATTCGCTGTCGGTGGGGCCGAACGGACCGCTGCTGCTCCAGGATCACTACCTGATCCAGAAGATGGCGCAGTTCAACCGTGAGCGGGTGCCCGAGCGCGTCGTTCACGCCAAGGGTGGTGGCGCCTTCGGCTTCATGGAGATCACCGAGGATGTCAGCCAGTTCACCAAGGCGAAGCTCTTCCAGAAGGGCGCCCGCACCGACCTGCTGCTGCGGTTCTCCACGGTCGCCGGTGAGCTCGGCTTCCCCGACACGGTCCGCGACCCGCGGGGCTTCGCGATGAAGTTCTACACCGAGGACGGCAACTACGACCTCGTCGGCAACAACACGCCGGTCTTCTTCATCCGCGACCCCTCGAAGTTCTCCGACTTCATCCACTCGCAGAAGCGCCGGTCCGACAACCACCTGCACGACCACAACATGCAGTGGGACTTCTGGACGCTGCGCACCGAGTCCGCGCACCAGGTGACCTTCCTGATGTCGGACCGCGGCACGCCGTACTCCTGGCGCCACATGAACGGCTACGGCAGCCACACCTTCATGTGGATCAACGCCGCCGGCGAGAAGTTCTGGGTGAAGTACCACTTCAAGACCGACCAGGGCATCAGGAACTTCACCGACACCGAGGCCGCCGAGACGACCGCGCTCGACCGCGACTTCCACCTCCGCGACCTGAGCCGGGCCATCAGCGCGGGCGAGCACCCGTCGTGGACGGTGCAGGTGCAGATCATGCCGTTCGAGGACGCGGCCGACTACCGGTTCAACCCGTTCGACCTGACCAAGATCTGGCCGCACGGCGACTACCCGCCGATCACCATCGGCAGGTTCACCCTGAACCGGAACCCGGACGACTACTTCACCCAGATCGAGCAGGCCGCGTTCGAGCCAGCCAACATGGTGCCGGGCATCGCGGCGAGCCCGGACAAGATGCTCCAGGGCCGGCTGTTCTCCTACCCCGACACCCACCGCTACCGGATCGGCCCCAACTACCTGCAGCTCCCGGTCAACCGGCCGAGGGTGCCCGTCCACTCCTACAACAAGGACGGCGCGATGCGGTACGAGAACTACGGCGACCCGGTGTACGCGCCGAACTCCGTGGGCGGCCCGCAGGCCGACCCGTCGCCGTACGAGGGCGAGAGCTACAGCGTCACCGGTGAGATCGTCCGCGCCGCGTACACCCTGCACGCCGAGGACGACGACTACGGCCAGCCGCGCGCGCTGTACGACAACGTGCTGTCCGAGACCGACCGCGCCAACCTCGCGAACAACATCGTCGGCCACGCCTCCCGCCCGGAGGTCACCGCCGAGGTGAAGGCACGCGTCGTGGAGTACTGGCGCAACGTCTCCAAGCACCTGGGCGACAACGTCGCCAGGGGCCTCGGGGTCAACGGGAGCTGACTCTCCCCCACCCCCCAAGGAAGGGCGGCCCGCATGGCGGGCTGCCTTTTCTTCGCCTTTACCCGTTGTGTTCGGTCCCGATCACCTCGGGTGACGCGCACTTCTCCACACGCTCGACGGGTATCTGGTAGGCAGGCGACATGGCACTGGTGGAAAATCCGGTCTTCGCCCGCCTGTACGGCCCGCTCGCCGCGCGGCAGGAAGAACGCGGCAACCGCGCGTTGCGCACCGAACTGCTCGCGGGCCTGTCCGGCCGGGTGATCGAGGTGGGGCCCGGCACGGGGCTGAACTTCCCCCGCTACCCGGCGGAGGTCGCGGAGGTCGTGGCCGTCGAGCCCGAGCCGCACCTGCGCGCGCAGGCCGCCGAGGCGGCGCGGACCGCCCCCGTACGGGTCCGGGTCGTGGACGGCACGGCCACGCGGCTGCCCGCCGACGACGGCTCGGCGGACGCCGTGGCGATCTCCGGCCTGCTGTGCTCGGTGCCCGATCCCCGCACCGCGCTGGCGGAGTTCCTCCGGGTGCTGCGGCCGGGCGGTCAGCTCCGCTTCTATGAGCACGTACGCAGCCACGACACGGCGTTCGCCGCCGCACAGCGGGTCGCCGACCTGGTCTGGCCTCGGCTGATGGGTGGTTGTCACGTCACCCGCGACCCGCTGCCGGACATCCGGCGGGTATTCGAGGTCGATCGTTGCCGCGGCTTCCGGTTCCCCGCGACCGCCTGGTGTTCCCCGGTCGCACCGCGCATCATCGGGACCGCGCGCAAGCCCCGCTGAGATCGGTCAGGAGGCTTGGGAGGCCACGCGCCGCTCGGCCTCGATCTCGGCGCGGATGGCGGAGTACAGCGCATCGGAGGTGTCCGCCTGGACGATCAGCCGGCAGCCGGCGCGCAGCTGCTCGATGGTGAGGGCGCAGGCCTCCGTACGGAAGGCCCACCACCGGCCGGTGTCGCTGATCCACAACCGCCAGCCGGGAAACTCGGCCTCGAGCCTCCGCATCGTTACCACCCTGAATACCGGGGGATTTCATCCACGGACCCTTCAAAGATAAACGAGCGACGTTAATCCCGCGAGGCCCACGAGGGCCCATAAAACAGACGCTTTACCGGGTTTTACCTGCTTCATCTCGTGGAACCCCTGACAACGGTGTAAACCGGGGCAAGGCCGGGCGAAGGCACAACCGGCGGGTACGCGACTGGCGGATCGGGTACCTGATCAGGTGTTCGAAGGACGAGGCCGAACGGTACCTCCGGCCGCCCCACGACACGCGGGGAGCCGCTCGCCCAAAGCGAGGACCAGCCGACCCCCACGAGGCAGACGTTGACTGACAAGGCACTAATGTCCAGAGCAGAGCCATTGGAGGAGGTGCCGTGAACCGTCAGCGGGTGAGCAGGATCTCCAGGTCCCTGACCGTCCCCCGCCCACTCAAGGTCGCCGAGGATCTCGAGCACGCTCATGTCCTCGACCGGCCGGCCCGTGGGCTCACCGGCTTCGTTCTGCGGATTCTGCCTCCGGGGGCCCTCAGAGACCTTCTGCACGGGGTGCCGCTCGGTCACCCGGCCCATCCGCCGCTGACCGACGTCCCGGTCGGCTGCTGGCTGGCGGCGTCGGCGCTCGACCTGTTCCCCGACACCGACCGTGCTTCGCAGGTGCTGCTGGCCGCCGGGCTGGTGAGCTCGGTGCCGGTGGCGCTCACCGGCGCGGCCGACTGGTCCTCGCTCCACATCGAACAGCAGCGCGTCGGCATCGTGCACTCGATCGGCACGACCGCCGCCGCCGGCCTGTTCGCCGCGTCGCTGCTCTCTCGTCTGCGCGGCCGTAAACGTCAGGGCAAGGTCCTGGGCCTCGCCGGGCTCGCGGCGCTGTTCGGCGGCACCTATCTCGGCGGCCACCTCGCCTTCCGACTCGGCGCGGGTGCCAGCCACGCCGAGTCGATCACCCATCTGGGGCCCCTGGGCTGGCACGACCTGTGCCCGCTGGACGAGTTGCCCGAGGGCTGGCCGGTCCACCGCACCCTGGGCTACATCAGCCTGTTCGTGCTGCGCTACGGCGAGGACGTCTACGTGCTCGCCGACCGCTGCACCCACCTCGACGGGCCGCTGCACCAGGGGCGCATGGTCCGGGTGGACGATGAGATCTGCGTCATCTGCCCCTGGCACGGGAGCACGTTCCAGGTCAGCGACGGCACCGTGGTCCACGGCCCGGCCACCGGCCGCCAGCCCGCCTTCGAGACGCGGATCCTGGAGAGCGGGATGATCCAGGTGCGTCCCGCCCGCTGAGCTCAGCCGCGGGGCAGCCGTACCGTCAGGGAGTACAGGCGGGTGATCTGCGCCGAGCTCTGGTTGTCATCGCTGACCAGCAGGAGGCGCAGGCGTCCACCCGGGGCCCGGCCGGTGATCGTGATGCCCTCGATGTTGTCGAGCAGCGGGTTGGGCTGGGGCTGGTTGGCGGTCGCGCCGAGCGAGGGGCAGTCGACGAGGTCGGCGAGCAGCGACTTGCCGATGAGGCGGACGCCCGATCCGGCGGTGAGGTTCTCGGTGCGGCTGACGTCGGTGGCGTGGCGGGGGTCGGCGAGGTAGAGCCGGATCGTGTTGCCGACTCCGGCCGTGAAGCCGCGCTCCAGCACCAGCAGCCGCCCGTCCGGCGTCGCCGTGATGTCGGAGACGCCCAGACCGGAGTCGACGCGGTAGCCGTACTGCGCGGAGAGCCGGAAGTCGCGGCCGTCCGCCTCGCGCCGCCACGTCTGGAAGCGCACGAGGTCGGCGTCGTCTCCCGAGAGCGCCCCCTCCATCGAGGCGACCAGCGTGCGTCCGCCGGGCTCCAGCGTGAGCCCCTCGAAGGTGAGGTTGCCGGTGGCCCGTCCGGCCGGCGCGACCCGCAGGGCGTCCGGCACCGCGAGCCGGCCCAGGATCTTCCCGGCCCGGCTGTAGCGGCGGATGGACGGCTCGACCTCGGAGGTGATCAGGCGGGTGCCGTCGCGGTCGACGACGAGGCCCTCGGAGTCCAGCGCGGCGCCGCTCTCGTCGGCGAGGTTCACGACGCCGACCGGCCGCAGGGTGCGGGCGTCCAGGCTGAACAGCGACGACCGGTCCGACAGCGCCGCGATGCGCCCACCGCGGTCAACGGCGAGGGCCGACAGGTTCCCGACATAGACGCCGTCGAAGGTGGTCTTGTCGAGAGCGTCGGAGAACCCGGTGATGTCCACCGACGCGGAGCATGCACGGGTCGTGCCGCCCCGTGCCGCGGCGACGGCAGCGGTGGTCGGTGTCAGAAAGGTGGCCGCCAGCAGTCCGGCACCGGCGAGTGACGAGATGACGCGCATGACCGACTCCAAGATCGCTATTCGAGAGTGGAGCCATGCTAGAGGTGTTCCGTGAACATCATCCGGCCGGGCAACGGCTAGCGGAAGACCCCTGAGATCACCGGCGTCTCCGGCCCGTCGCGAGGAGCGGGCGGCCCCGTCACGCCTCGTTCGGCGGGGGCGCGGACGGCTCTCTGCGGTCGTTGAAGGGGTGCTCGACCAGCGCCAGGACGCGGCTGGCCATGAAGCGCGCCGTGCGCACGGGCGTGCCGGTGCGGGTCACCTCGGTCACCTCCACGACGCCCCGCCGGGTGACGACCTCGACCCTCCTGCCCGCACGCGTGGCGACCACCTCGTACGTGCGCGTCGCACCCCCGGCGTCGATCATGATCTCGACCCTGTCGCCCTTCATGACCGCACCCTTCTCGAACGTCTATTCGATTATTACCCTCGTGGACCACCGTTCAACCGGTCCGGAAGCGGCCTCACCAGGCGTGGCATGTGTCTCGCCGTCGAAGCCCGGCAATACCCCGCGGGGAATCGACGGGCGGCGCCGTCGCCGGATACGACTGGGGGCATGCTGGCGGTGATGGAGACCAACGGGTTCGCACGCGAACTGCGGCGATGGCGTACGGCGCGGCGCTGGAGCCAGCTCGAGCTCGCCCTGCGCGCCGGCACGACGCAGCGGCACCTCAGCTACATGGAACAGGGGCGCTCGCGGCCCGGCCGCGGCATCGTGCTGCGCCTCGCCGAGTCGCTGGAGCTGTCGCTGCGCGAACGGAACGCCCTGCTGCTCACCGCCGGGTACGCCCCGGTGTTCGCCGAGTCCAGTCTCGACGCGCCCGAGCTGCGCCCCGTACGCGAGGCGATCGAACGTGTCCTGGAGGGGCACCTGCCGTACCCGGCCCTCGTCGTGCGGCCGTACGGCGAGCTGGTCGCCGCGAACGCCGCCGTCACCGTGCTCACCGAGGGCGCCGCCGGGCACCTGCTGGAGCCGCCCGTCAACGTGCTCCGGCTCGCGCTGCACCCCGACGGGCTGGCGCGGCGCGTGGCGAACCTGCCCGAGTGGGGCCGGCACATCGTCGAGTCCCTGCGCGCGCTGGCGCTCAGGAGTCCTGACGACCGCCTCGACGCGTTCATCGCCGAGCTGGAGGAGTACGTGCCGCCGCTGCCGTACGGGCCTGACCACGTCGGCTTCGCGATGCCGTTGCGCCTGCGCTGCGACGAGGGAGAGCTGCGGCTGGTCACGACGGTGACCTCGTTCGCGACCGCGGTCGACGTCACCTTGGCCGAGCTGCGGCTGGAGGCGTTCCTGCCGGCCGACGAGGAGACCGCGCGGATCCTCCGCCGGAGGGTCACAGCATCTTGACGATGGCGGCCACGCCGACGACGACGATGACGATCCGCAGCACGATCGGCGGCAGCCGCCGGCCGATCGAGGCGCCGAGCAGACCTCCGGCCGTCGAGCCGACGGCGATGAACAGCGCCGCCCACCAGTCGACGTGCGCGACGAGGATGAACAACAGGGCCGCCGCGCCGTTGACCACACCGGCCAGGACGTTCTTGACCGCGTTCACGCGCTGCAGGTCCTCGTCGAGGAAGATCCCGAGCAGCGCCAGGAGGATGACGCCCTGCGCGGCCCCGAAGTACCCGCCGTAGATCCCGGTCAGCAGGACGGTGACCCACAGCCACGGGCCGCCGTGCGGATGCCGGCGCCGGCCGCCGAGCCAGGCGCTCAGCCTCGGCTGGATGATGACGAGGACGCACGCCACGCCGATCAGCGCGGGGACGATCACCTCGAACGCCGAGGCGGGCAGGACGAGGAGCAGCAGACCGCCGATGATCGCGCCGATCACGGACGCCAGCCCGAGTCGGACCAGCCGGAAACGCTGTCCGTTCAGCTCACGCCGGTAGCCGTACGCCCCGGAGGCGGAGCCCGGGACGAGACCGACGGTGTTGGAGACATTCGCCACGACCGGCGGGTAGCCGAGCGCGACCAGCACCGGGAAGGTGATCAGCGATCCCGAGCCGACGATGACGTTGATGCAGCCGGCACCGACCCCGGCGCCGAAGATGGCGAGGGCGTGAAGGGGGGTCATCGGGCGGCCTTACGGAGGGGACGGCGGATCACGACGTGACGGCTCGCGCGTGCCAGCGTCCCTCCTGACGCTCGATCTGCAGGGGGAGCCCGAAGCACTTCGACAGGTGCTCGTCGGTGAAGACCTCGTCGACCTTCCCGGTGGCGATGACCGAGCCGCGGCGCAGCAGCATCGCGTGCGTGAACCCCTCGGGCACCTCTTCGACGTGGTGCGTGACGAGCGCCATCGTCGGTGCGAGACGGTCGACGGCCAGGCTCGTCAGCCGCGCGACGAGGTCCTCACGGCCGCCGAGGTCGAGCCCGGCGGCGGGCTCGTCGAGCAGCAGCAGTTCGGGGTCGGGCATGAGGGCGCGCGCGATCGACACGCGCTTGCGCTCGCCCTCGGAGAGGGTGGAGAAGCGGCGCCGGATGAGGTGGGCGCAGCCGAGCGCGTCGAGCAGCTCGACGGCCCGCGTCACATCCGTGGAGTCATATTCCTCTTTCCAGCGGCCGATGATCGCGTACGACGCCGTGAGGACCAGGTCGATGACCTTCTCCTCCGGCGGCACCCGGTCGGCCACCGCCGAACTCGACAGTCCGATGCGCGGCCGAAGCTCGAACACATCGGTCTTACCAAGTTGTTCACCCAGGATCTGCGCATGGCCTTCGCTCGGGAACAGCATCGCGCCCGCCACCTGCAGCAACGTCGTCTTTCCCGCGCCGTTCGGACCGATGATCACCCATCGCTCGTCCTCCTGCACGGTCCAGTCGATGTTGCGCAGCAGCGTCGCCCCCTCGCGCCGGATCTCGACGCCCTCAAGCCTGAGTACCTCTCCGGCCATCGCATCCCTTCGCGCCATCGCACGAAGCCGCAGGCGGCGAGGGCCGCCGGACCCGCGCGGGTCTCCGGCACGAACCTACGGCATTCGGACGCCTTATGGTTGTCGGCATGCGTGTGACTCACCCCTCGGCCGCCCTCGTCGCCTGGGGCAACGCATGGCTCACCGGCCACGTGGGGCTCGATGAGGCCGCCGATGTCGTGGAACGCCTGGGCGGCCCGCACGTCGTCGCCGGCATCCCGGACCAGCCCGGCGAGACACCGCTGCGCGGTGGTCTCGCGGCGCTCCGGGTGGCCGGGCTGTCCGCGCTCAGGCTCGCCCTGCCGGCGCCGGGCGACCCGCTCGGCCTCACC